>JALQSY010000139.1 GCA_023264215.1 Candidatus Nanopelagicales bacterium | reverse complement strand
AGGGCACCCCCGGCCGGGGCCTGGCGGTCTACCCTGCCCGGGTGACCGAGGGGATGATCGAGGTGCGCCTGCCCGAGGCTGCGCGGGCCATGTCGATGCGAGAGCTTCTCCTCGCGCATGCGCGCGGCGAGGTGGCTGCCGATGCCTGACTCCAAGCGCTTCCCCGTCGAGGCGTTCGAGGACGTGCTGGCGGCCAACGCCCGCCACGCCGCGGGCTACGCCGGCAGCGACCTCACCGGACGCGCGGCGCAGGGCCTGGCCATCGTCACGTGCATCGACTCGCGGATCGATCCGCTCGCCATCGTCGGCATGGGACCGGGGGACGTCAAGATCCTGCGCAATGCCGGGGCGCGAGTGACCGACGACGTCCAGCGCACCCTCCTGCTCGCGAGCTATCTGCTCGGCGTCGAGCGCATCCTCATCATGCCCCACACGGACTGCAGGATGGTGGGCTCGAGCGAGGCGGACATCCACGCGACGATTCGCGCCGACAACGGCACGGACACCCGCAGCATCGAGTTCCGCACGAGCGACGACGTCGACGCGAGCCTGGCGCTGGACATCGTCAGGGTGCGCGCCAATCCCCTTCTTCCCCCGGGGACCAAGGTCGGCGGAGCGGTGTACGACGTCCACACGGGGGCACTGAGGCCGATCGAGGTCTAGACGCCCCGATTGCTCACGAGTAGCGGGCCATCCGCGCCACGCGGACGTCATAGGCCCAGGCGCTGACCGCGTAGTGCGGGAAGAAGTCCCGCTCGAGGGCCTGCCAGATCCGCGCGGCCACCTCGTCGGACACGAGAGTCTCGACGCGCACATTGCCGCCCTCGATGCCCGACACGCCATGGTGACTCGGGCCGTGGCCCTGGGCCATGGAGACGGTCCATCCCTTGGCGCCGCACTCGTCGATGACGGCGAGCAGCCTCTCCTCGAGGACGCTCTCGGCCACGATCGTCAGGCAGGTGACGCTGCCGTGCTCGCTCATGGCATCCACGATCCCACGACCTGGGCCATGACGAGATAGATCGGGATCCCGATGATGAGGTTGAAGGGAAACGTCATGCCCAGGGAACTGGCCAGGGTGATCGACGGCTTGGCCTCGGGCAGGGCCAGGCGCACGGCAGCGGGCGCGGCGATGTAGGAGGCGCTGGCGCACAGCACGCCGAGCACCATCGCGCCGCCCACCTCCATCCCGGCAAGGCTGCCGCCCACCACCCCGGCGAAGCCGGCCAGCAGCGGGAAGACGATGGCGAAGACCACGAGCCCCGGCCCGGCCTGGCGCAGGGCTGACAGTTGCCTCCCGGTGAGCATGCCGAGCTCCAGCAGGAACAGCGTCAGCACGCCGGTGAAGAGGTCGCCGAAGAAGGGCTCGACCCGGACGTAGCCGACCGGTCCCGCCGCGAAGCCGATCACCAGCCCGCCCACGAGCAGCAGGACCGAGCGGCCGAGGACCACCTCGCGCAGGGTCTCGCCCATCCCCCCTCCTCGAAGGCCCTTGGCTAGGAGGAGTCCGACGATGATGCCGGGGATCTCCAGGACGGTGAGCAACGTGGCGACGTAGCCCTCGAAGGCGATCTGCGAGGCCTCGAGGAACACCAGCGCGGCCGTGAATGTGACGAGCGAGGTCGACCCGTAGTGAGCCGCCATCGCGCCTCGGTCGATGCGACCCAGCGGGGTGAGGACCTTCAGCAGCCCGAACGCGGCGAGCGGGATGAGAATCCCCAGGAGCACCGTCGCCACGAGCGGGAGCGCGATGTCCGACGGCGACGCCTCACGCAGTGCGACGCCGCCCTTGATGCCGATCGCCAGGAGCAGGTACATCGACGTGGCCTGGTAGACGGCGTCCGGCAGGCGCAGGTCCGTCCGCACCGCGACGGCGACGAGACCGAGGACGAAGGCCAGGACAGGGGGCGAGGTGAGATTGACGAGCGCGAGCTCGAAGGAGGCCTGCAGGTCCATGGCGCGTCAGGCGTCGATGCGCTCGCGATTCAGCGTGGCCGCGCCCGCGACGATGAACTCCTTGCGCGGCGCCACCTCACTGCCCATGAGGAGATCGAACACCCCCGCTGCACCCTCCGCATCTTTGACCGTGATGCGCCGCAGCTGGCGGCTGCCCACCGCCATCGTCGTGTCCCGCAACTGGGCGGCGTCCATCTCGCCGAGCCCCTTGTAGCGCTGAATCGGGTCCTTCCACCGCCTGCCCTTCTTCTCGAGATCCTTCAGCGTCGAGCGCATCTCCGCGTCGGTGTAGGTGTAGCGAACCTCGCCGGGCTTGCCCCCCGAGCCGAGCACGTCGATGCGGTGCAGGGGCGGCATCGCGGCGAAGACACGTCCGGCCTGCAGCAGCGGCGACAAATAGCGATGGATGAGCGTGAGCAGCAGGGTGCGGATGTGCGCCCCGTCGACATCCGCGTCGGACATCAAGATGATGCGACCGTAGCGAGCCTGGTCGATGTCGAACGAGCGCCCGGACCCCGCGCCGATCACCTGGATGATGGACGCGCACTCGGCGTTCTTGAGCATCTCCGCGAGCGAGGCCTTCTGGACGTTGAGGATCTTGCCCCGGATGGGCAGCAGGGCCTGGAACTCGGCATCACGCGCCATCTTGGCCGTGCCGAGCGCACTGTCACCCTCGACGATGAACAGTTCCGTCCGATCCGGATCATCGCTGCGGCAGTCGACGAGCTTGGCGGGCAGGGCCGATGACTCGAGCGCGTTCTTGCGACGCTGCGTGTCGCGCTGCGTGCGCGCCGCGACGCGCGCGCGCATCGCACCCGCCACCTTCTCCAGGACCGACTTCGCGGCGGCCTTCTCCCCACGTGGCGGTGTCGTCAGCCACCTGGTCAGTTCCTTGGTCACCACAGCCGACACGATGCGCGAGGCCGCGGGAGTCCCGAGGACCTCCTTGGTCTGGCCCTCGAATTGCGGCTCCGGCACGCGCACGGCGATGACCCCGATCAGGCCCTCGAGGACGTCGTCCTTGGTGATGGACTCGTCGCTCGCCTTGAGCACTCGGGCGGCCTTGGCCTGCTCATTGACAACCTTGACGATGGCCCGGTCGAAGCCGGTGACGTGCGTGCCCCCCTTCGGCGTGGCGATGACGTTGACGAAGGAGCGCACATCCGTGTCGTAGCCGGCGGTCCATCGCAGCGCGATATCCACGGTGAGCTCGCGCTCGACGTCCTTCGTGCTCAGATGGCCCTTGTCGTCGAGCACGGGGACGGTCTCGTGGAAGTGGCCGGAGCCGTGCAGCCGGATCACGCCCGTGACGGGCTCACCGCCCATGGCCTCGACGAACTCCCCGATGCCGCCCTTGTGCTGGAAGGTCTCGATATCGGCGCCCGCTCGCTGATCGTCCAACGACACGGTGAGGCCCGGGACCAAGAAGCTCGTCTGGACGAGCCGCTCGCGGATGGCGGCGATGTCGTAGTCCGCGTCCTTGGTGAAGACCTGGGTGTCCGCCCACCACCGGACGCGGGTGCCTGTGCGGGTGCGGGGGACGCTGCCGACGACGCGCAGGCCGGACTTGCGCTGGAACGGCGCGTCCGGGCCGTCGCCTTCGTAGACGCCGGGCACGCCGCGGCGGAAGGAGATCGCGTGGGTCTTGCCGCCTCGGTCGACCTCGACGTCCAGGCGCGCGGACAGGGCGTTGACCACGGAGGCGCCCACGCCGTGCAGGCCGCCGGAGACGGCATAGCCGGTGCCGCCGAACTTGCCCCCGGCATGCAGCTTGGTCATGACGAGTTCGACGCCCGAGAGCTTGGTCTTGCGCTCGGCATCGACCGGGATGCCGCGGCCATCGTCACGGACCTCGACCGAGCCGTCGGCATGGAGGATCACCTGGATCCTCTTGGCCCAGCCCCCCATGGCCTCGTCCACGGCGTTGTCGACGATCTCCCACAGGCAGTGCAGGAGTCCGCGGCCGTCGTTGGAGCCGATGTACATGCCGGGACGCTTGCGGACCGCGTCGAGGCCCTCGAGGACGGCGAGGTCGCGGGCCGAGTAGCCAGAACCGCTCCCGTCCCCCTGGGACTTCGCCTTCGCCACCCCCGCAGGCTAACGATCCGCACCCACGTCGCCCGCCGCGCGCCACGCGCAGCGGGGCGTGAATTCCTCACAATCCCGACGGGCCGTCGGCGCGGCGCGCCGTCTCGATGGGCGGGAATGCGGGGGGCGTGTGAGAGTGTTACCGCGAGCGCCACTTGAGGAGGTAGCCGAATGTCCGCTCTCACCGCCACGCCCAGCCTGACCGCAGATGATCGCTGCGACGGCTGCGGAGCCCAGGCCTACGTGCGCGTACGCCTCGTGACCGGCGGCGAGCTGCTGTTCTGCGGACACCACTGGGGTCGCCATGCCGATGCGCTGCGCCCGCAGGCCACCGAGGTCATCGACGAGTCCGAGCGCCTCTCCGAGGCCGCGGCGGCCCCCGAGGCCTAGGCCGCTCCTCTCCCCGAGCCGGTCACAACCGCCATGCGCCGTGGCGAAAACGACGCTTCGTGACACTTTCGGGGGCTGCAAACTGTCACCAAGCGTCGCTTTCGTGACCCACTGCTGGTCGACCGCCTGGCCGGCCCGGCATCGGCGCCGTCGGTCGGCCATCGGCCGCTAGTCGAGGTAGTCGCGCAGGACCTGGGACCGGCTGGGATGGCGCAGTTTCGACATCGTCTTGGACTCGATCTGGCGGATGCGCTCACGGGTGACGCCGTACACCTTGCCGATCTCGTCAAGGGTCTTGGGCTGCCCGTCGGTCAGGCCGAAGCGCATGCGTACGACGCCGGCCTCGCGGTCCGAGAGCGTGTCGAGGACCGACTCCAACTGCTCCTGCAGGAGGGTGAAGGAGACCGCGTCGCTCGGCACGATCGCCTCGGAGTCCTCGATGAGATCGCCGAACTCCGAGTCCCCG
>JALQSY010000138.1:261-4915 GCA_023264215.1 Candidatus Nanopelagicales bacterium | reverse complement strand
CGAGCCGGCCAATGCCTTCACGGATCCCGAGTGGGGTGCCGCCGAGGCCAAGAAGCAGCTCGAGCAGGGCAACGACATCATCTTCGGTGCCGGTGGCCTCACGGGCAATGGCGCGCTCATCGAGATCGCCAAGGCCCCCGGTGCGGGCGAGTCGATCTTCTGCATCGGCGTCGACACGGATCAGTTCTTCACCGTTCCCGAGGCGGCCAAGTGCCTGCTGACCTCTGCGGAGAAGAAGCTGACGCTCGGCACGAAGGACCTCATCCTGCTGGCCAAGGACGGCAAGGCTCCCGGTGGCAACTACTTCGGTCTCACCGGCCTTGCTCCCTACCACGACACCGAGGGCGCTGTGCCCGAGGAGGTCAAGGCCAAGGTGGCCGAGGTCATCGCTGGCCTGGACGCGGGGACCATCGCGACCAACGTCACGCTCTAGTCGGACCGTCAGGGGGGTGGCGCAATGCGCCACCCCCCTGATGCATTCTGTGCAAGGATCGCCTCGCCATGTCGACCATCGATCCCGCCCAGACGGATCTGGGGTACACGGACCCCGATCCGCGTCGGTCGGGGCCGCTCGACAAGGTCCCGGCGATCGTCATCCCCGTCGTCTCCGTCCTCCTCGCCTTCGCGATCGGCGGCCTGCTCATCTGGGCCCAGGGCGTCAACCCGCTGGCCGCATACGAGGTCCTCTTCCGCGATGCCCTCGGGTCCGTGGACGGTCTCGAGCGGACCATGGAGAAGTCGACGCCCCTCATCCTCACCGGGCTCGCGGTGGTCGTCGGCCTGCGAGCCGGCCTGTTCAACATCGGTGCGCAGGGGCAGTTGCTCATGGGTGCGATCGGCGCCGCCTGGGCCGGCTACAACTTCCAGCTCCCGCCGCTGGTGCACCTGCCCTTCGCGCTGATCTTCGGCATCTTGTGCGGAGCCGCTTGGGGCTCGATCGCCGGCGCCCTCCGGGCGTATCGCAATGTGTCCGAGGTCATCACGACGATCATGCTCAACAGCATCGCTATCGCTCTCGTGGACTACCTCGCGAGCCGTCCGCTGAAGGAACCGGACCAGCCGCTCTCGCGCACACCTCCGATCGCCGAATCAGCGGTGCTGCCGTACATCGGGCCGATCCCGTCCGGCTTCCTCCTCGCGCTCCTCGTCGCGGTCTTCTTCGGCTGGTATCTCGTCCGCACGACGCAGGGATTCCGCTTCAACACGGTCGGCATGAACCCCAGTGCAGCCCGCTACGCGGGCATCTCGGTGAAGGGCACGATCCTGCTGGCCATGGCGGTCAGCGGCGGCCTCGCCGGGCTGGGAGGCGCGGTCGAGACGATGGGCATCACCGGTCGATTCGAGCCGGCCTTCAACATCGGCCTCGGGTTCGACGGCATCACCATCGCGCTGCTGGCCCGCGCCAATCCGCTCGCGACGATCCCCGCGGCCCTCCTCGTCGGCACGCTTCGGGCGGGCTCCTCGGCCCTTCAGTTCCAGACCGGGATCGAGCCCGAGGTCGTCAGCGTCATCCTTGCCCTCACGCTGCTCTTCGTCTCGGCCCCGATCGTCGCGAAGCTGCTCTTCCGCAATCGGTCGATCAAGCAGACGACCGTGACGAAGGGGTGGGGCTCGTGAGCGCCAAGTGGGCCTACGCGCTGGCCATCGTGATCTCGGTGACGATCGTCATCTTCTATGTCATGGACGCGACCAAGACGACATCCGTCGTGTCGTTCTCGCTTCGCTACGCCGTACCACTGATCCTGGCCGCGATGGTGGGCATCATGTGCGAGCGGTCCGGTGTCATCAACATCGGCATCGAGGGCCAGATGCTCATGAGTGCCTTCGCCGGCTTCTTCGGAGCCGCGCTCACCGGCAGCCTCCTCCTCGGCACCATGATCGGCGTCGGCACCGGCATGATCATGGGCGCGATGCTTGCGACCGGAGCGGTCACCTGGAAGATGGATCAGATCATCGCGGGCACGATCATCAACATCCTGGCTGCCGGGCTGACCAGCTTCTTCTACGCGCAGGGATTCACCCTGCCCGGAATCACGCCGACCCTGCGGATCCCGATCCTGGCCGATCTCCCCCTGGTCGGTCCGGTCTTCTTCGACAACGGATTGTTCACCTACGCGGCCATCATCAGCGCCCTGCTCCTCTGGGTGCTGCTGTTCAAGACGGTGTGGGGCCTGCGCACGCGCTCGGTGGGCGAGAAGCCCAGTGCATCCGACACCTCGGGCATCGGGGTCCAGACCACGCGCTTTTGGAATGTCACCATCGCGGGCGGTCTCGCCGGCCTCGCCGGTGCCTACCTCGCCCTCGAGGCCGCCGGTACCTTCGAGCGCGGCCTGACCGCCGGTCGGGGATTCACGGCGCTCGCGATCATGATCTTCGGAGCGTGGAACCCCATCGGAGCGCTCGCCGCGGCAATCTTCTTCGGTCTCACCCAGGGCGTCGCCAGTCAGTTGCAGGCGGACGCCGTCGTGGACATTCCGCCCCAGTTCGTGAACATGCTCCCGTACATCCTCACCATCGTGCTCCTTGCGATCGTCTCCGGGCGCATCAAACCGCCCGCAGCCGTCGGCCGACCGTATGAGAAGGACTAGGGCATGAGCGCCTCGCGCGAGATCGCGCTCGAAGCACGCGGACTGACCAAGCGATTCCCCGGAGTCGTGGCCAACGACGATGTCTCGCTGAAGGTGCACCGTGGCGAGATCCTCGCCTTGCTGGGCGAGAACGGCGCGGGCAAGTCGACCCTGGTGAAGATGATCTACGGCCTGTACGAGCCGGATGAGGGCGAGATCCTCATCAAGGGCGAGCCCGTGCGGCTCAAGGGCCCGCGCGATGCCATCCGCCGAGGGATCGGCATGGTGCATCAGCACTTCCAGTTGGTCCCCGTCTTCACCGTCGCCGAGAACGTCATCCTCGGCGACGAGCCCCACCGCGGCCCCTTCGTCAACATGCGCAAGGCGACGGCCGAGGTCGCGCGCCTGGCGCAGGAGTTCGGCCTCCAGGTGGACGTCAACGCCAAGGTCGAGGACCTGCCGGTCGGCACCCAGCAGCGCGTGGAGATCCTCAAGGCGCTGTATCGCAAGGCCGACATTCTCATCCTCGACGAGCCGACCGCCGTGCTGACGCCGCAAGAGACCGATGACCTGCTACGCGTGATCAAGGGATTCGCGGACTCGGGGGTAGCCGTCATCTTCATCACCCACAAGCTCCGTGAGGTCCTGTCCGTCGCCGACACCATCGAGGTGCTTCGGGGGGGTCGAGCGGTCGGGACTACGACTCCGGACCAGATCGACGCCGCGGGACTGGCGCAGATGATGGTCGGACGCAGCGTGCTCCTCACCGTCGAGAAGGGCCCGTCCGAGCCGCGCGAGGTCGTCCTGGACGTCGTGGACCTGTCGGCCAACAATGACATCGGGCTCCCCGCGGTCCGCGATGTCACGCTCCAGGTCCGCGCGGGGGAGATCCTCGGGATCGCCGGAGTCGAGGGCAACGGTCAGCGCGAACTGGTCCAGGCGCTCACCGGACTCAGGCCGTGTCGCGCGACCAGCATCGTCGTGAACGGGCAGGATGCGCAGGGCCGTTCCCCGCATGACATCCACGCGATGGGCGTCGGCCACGTCCCGGAGGATCGAGAGACCGACGGCTTGGTCGGGGGCTACTCGGTCTCCGACAACCTCGTCCTCGATCGCTTCGACGAGCCGCAGTTCGCGCGGTTCGGCATCCGCAACCGGGGAGCCGTGACCGCGCTGGCAGATGAACTCGTCGGCCAGTTCGACATTCGCACCCCCTCGACTCAGACCACTGTCCAGTCACTGTCGGGGGGCAACAAGCAGAAGGTCGTCATCGCGCGCGAGCTCGCGGCCAATCCCACGGTGCTGATCGCCTCGCAGCCGACCCGTGGCGTGGACGTCGGTTCCATCGAGTTCATCCACTCGCAGATCATCGCCGCACGCGACCGCGGAGCAGGAGTGCTCCTGGTCTCCGCCGAGCTCGATGAGGTGCTCGGGCTGGCCGACCGCATTGCCGTGATGTACGACGGGCGCCTGGTCGAGACCATGGATGCCCGGGAGGCCGATCGTGGCCGCATCGGCCTGCTCATGGCAGGTCACACGGAGAGGGATTCGTGAGCGCGGGCGATCCCTACGCTGCGGTCGACCTCATCCGCTCCAAGCGCGACGGCGAAGTCCTCGCCGATGCCCAGATCGACTGGCTGATCGACGCTTACACGCGCGGTGCGGTGCACGAGGAGCAGATGGCCGCCATGGCCATGGCCATCTACTTCCGCGGCCTGAGCGAGCCCGAGCTCGTGCGCTGGACGCAGGCGATGATCGCCTCGGGTGAGCGTATGGACTTCTCTTCGCTCTCGCGCCCCACCGTCGACAAGCACTCGACCGGGGGAGTGGGAGACAAGATCACGCTCCCGCTCGTGCCGATCGTTGCTGCTTGTGGCGCGGCGGTCCCCCAACTGTCGGGCCGCGGCCTCGGGCACACGGGCGGCACCCTCGACAAGCTGGAGTCGATCCCCGGCTGGCGCGCGCACCTGTCGAATGCGGAGATGCTGGCGATCCTCGACGAGGTCGGGGGCGTCATCTGCGCGGCCGGGTCCGGTCTTGCCCCCGCTGATCGCAAGCTCTACGCCCTGCGCGATGTCACGTCGACC
>JALQSY010000138.1:0-251 GCA_023264215.1 Candidatus Nanopelagicales bacterium | reverse complement strand
GAGCAAGAAGATCGCCGAAGGCACGTCCGCGCTCGTGCTCGACGTCAAGACCGGTTCGGGTGCCTTCATGGCGGACACCGCTCGGGCTGTCGAACTCGCACGGACGATGGTCGCCCTGGGCGAAGACGAGGGTGTGCGCACGCGGGCCCTGGTGACGGCCATGGACGTGCCCCTGGGCGTGGCCGCGGGCAATGCGCTCGAGGTCGCCGAGTCCGTGGAGGTCCTCGCCGGAGGCGGACCCCCGGACGTCG
>JALQSY010000137.1 GCA_023264215.1 Candidatus Nanopelagicales bacterium | reverse complement strand
TGACACTTTTCGCCGTCCGAAACTGTCACGAACCGTCGTTTTCGCGCTGGTCCACCGCCGCGGGCAGCTACGGCACCGGTCGGTCCGCGTCGTATCTCAGGAACGCCGGTACGGCAGCGACGAGCACAGCGGTGAAGACCAGGCACAGGATGCCACCAGAGACGGCCGACACCGTCTCGCCGAAGACCTCGGCCACCGCGCCCGCCTCGACATCGCCCAGACGCGGACCGCCGACGACCACGACGGTGAAGATGCCCTGCAGGCGACCGCGGTAGTCATCCGGTGTCGCGGCCTGCAGGATCGTGGACCGGAAGATCGCGCTCACCGAGTCCGCCCCGCCGGCGATGGCAAGCAGGAGCAGCGCGACAGGAAGTTCGCGGACAAGGCCGAACACCGCGATGGCGCTTCCCCAGATGCAGATGGAGACGACGACGGCCAGGCCCTGGCGGCGTACCCGCCCCAGCGGGCCCGAGAACACGGTCGCGATGACCGAGCCGATCGCGGGGGCGGCCGAGAGCAGCCCGACGATGAGCGCGACATCGGCCAGAGAGCCGCCGTACCACGCGGTGGCGATGGCCGGGAAGAGCGCACGCGGCATCCCGAAGACCATCGCGACGATGTCGAGGTAGAACGACATCTGCAGATTGCGCTTGCCCTTGAGGAAGCGGATGCCCTCCCACACGCTGCGCCACCCGCGGGCGGCGTCCGGTGCCACGCCCTCCGGCGGCAGCGACGGCAGGCGCCACATGGCCCACACCGAGATGGCGAAGACGACCAGATCGAGCACGTAGACGGTGGTCACGGTGCCGGTGCCGGCGATGAGGAATCCGGCGACGACCGGGCCGATGGTGAAGGCCAGGCCCCAGGTGAGCGTGTTGAGCGCGTTGGCCGCGGGCAGTAGGTGCGTCGGCACGAGCCGCGGGATGATCGCCTGCCGTGCCGGGTTGGCGACGGCGAAGAAGCCCGACTGCACGGCGATGATGGCGTACAGCAGGAGCACGGAGTCCACTCCGGCCAACGACTGCGCGACGAAGGCGAGCGTGCTGGCCCACAGCCCGATCGTCGCGATGAGCGCGACGCGACGTCGGTCGAAGCGGTCCAAGAGCGCCCCGCCGTAGAGCCCGAGGACGACGAGTGGCACGAGTTGGAAGAAGCCCGTGAGGCCGACCGACAGCGACGACCCCGTGAGGTCGTACACCTCGAGCGCCACCGCGACCGACGTCATCTGCTGGCCGGCGGTGCCGACGCTGTGGCCGATCCACAGCCGTCGGAACGGCGGGCTCTCCCTCAGCGGCGTGAGGTCGGCGAAGACCCGTGACATGGGCGCGGGACTCAGGGGGACAGGCGCTCGACGACCCACGCTTCCGCAGCGTCGAGGCCACCGTCGCCCACCCTGCGGTAGCGCAGTCGATCGTGCAGGCGCGAGTCGCGGCCCTGCCAGAACTCGACCGACTCGGGCACGATGATCCAGCCGCCCCAGAAATCCGGGAGCGGCACCTCGCCCGGGAACCGCTCGATCATCTCGGCGTAGCGCTCATCGAGGACCGCGCGATCGGCGATCACCTCGGACTGGCGACTGGCCCAGGCCCCGAGGCGCGAGCCGTGGGGTCGGGAGGCGAAGTAGTCCGCCGCTTCGGCGCGAGGCACCTCCACCACCGCTCCGGCGACGACCACCTGCCGGTGCAGCGGCAGCCACGGGAAGACGCAGGCAGCCCGACGCGTCTCGGCGAGTTCGCGCCCCTTGCGCGAGTGGAGGTTGGTGTAGAACGCGAACCCACGTGAGTCCGCGTCCTTGAGCAGCACCGTGCGCGCACTGGGTACGCCGTCCCGCGAGACGGTGGACAGGACCATCGCATTCGGCTCGACGATCCCCTCGGTGACGGCATCGACGAGCCACGCGCGGAACTGGGTGAGCGGATCCGGCGCGATGTCGGCCTCCACGAGAGTGCCGCGGTCGTAGGCCAGGCGCATCGCCCGTAGATCGTGCTCGCGGTCAGCGGCCATGCCCCGATCCCATCACGCCCGGGGGCAGCCCACGTCGGCAGTGGGGTTGAATGGGGGCATGAGCGACTTCGTGCCGGGACTCGAGGGTGTCGTCGCCTTCGAGACGAAGATCGCCGAGCCGGATCGTGCGGGCGGTTCCCTGCGCTACCGCGGGGTCGATATCGAGGACCTCGTCGGCCGCGTCTCCTACGGCAACGTCTGGGGACTGCTCGTCGACAACGAGTTCAACCCCGGCCTGCCCCCTGCCGAGCCCTACCCGATCCCGGTCCACTCCGGCGACGTCCGCGTCGACGTGCAGTCGGCCATCGCGATGCTCGCGCCGGGCTGGGGCCTTCAGCCGTTGCTCGACATCGACGACGACACCGCTCGAGAGAACCTCGCGCATGTCTCGGTGATGGCCATGTCCTTCGTCGCACAGGCAGCGCGCGGACTCGGAGTGCCCATGGTGCCGCAGTCGCGCATCGACGACGCCTCGACCATCGTCGAGCGCTTCATGACGCGGTGGCGAGGCGAGCCCGATCCCCGGCACGTCCAGGCGGTCGATGCCTACTTCGTCTCCGCGGCCGAGCACGGCATGAACGCCTCCACGTTCACCGCGCGCGTGATCGCGTCCACGGGTGCCGATGTCGCGGCCGCGATCTCCGGGGCTATCGGCGCGATGAGCGGCCCGCTGCACGGCGGTGCGCCATCCCGTGTCCTGGGCATGATCCGCGAGATCGAGCGCACCGGCGACGCGGAGGGCTACGTCCGGGGCGTGCTCGACCGAGGTCAGCGCCTCATGGGGTTCGGTCACCGCGTCTACCGGGCCGAAGACCCCCGGGCCCGCGTCCTGCGCCGTACCGCTCAGGAGCTCGATGCCCCCCGCTACGAGGTCGCGCTGGCGCTCGAGACCGCCGCCCTGGCCGAGCTGCGCTCCCGTCGGCCGGACCGGATCCTCGAGACGAACGTCGAGTTCTGGGCGGCGATCGTGCTCGACTTCGCCGAGGTGCCCGCCCAGATGTTCACCTCGATGTTCACCTGCGCGCGACTCGCCGGCTGGAGCGCCCACATCCTGGAGCAAAAGCGCACCGGTCGGCTGGTGCGACCGTCGGCGCGATACGTCGGACCGGGCCCGCGGATCCCCGAGGCAGTGCCCGGCTGGGACGCCCAGATGGTCGCACCGTCGGGCTACGCGCCGTCGCTGCGCGAGTCCCGGACCACCTCCGTCCGACGCTGACCGCCGCCCTGCGTAGGGTGGCTGCCGTGACCGACGACATCACCATCCCCGCCGATCTCCTGCCGCGCGACGGGCGCTTCGGCGCGGGGCCCTCCAAGGTCCGCCGCGAGCAGGTCAGCGGCCTGCTCGATGTCGCGGGCACCTACCTCGGCACATCCCACCGGCAGAAGACGGTCAAGTCGCAGGTCGGCCGTCTGCGCTCGGGCCTGGCCCAGCTCTTCTCCCTGCCCGACGGCTACGAGGTGATCCTCGGCAACGGCGGGTCGACCGCGTTCTGGGACATCGCCACCTTCGGTCTCATCCGCGACCGAGCTCAGTTCCTCTCGTTCGGGGAGTTCGGAGCCAAGTTCGCCAAGGCGGCTCAGGACGCGCCCCACCTCGGCGACCAGGTCATCATCAAGGCCGACCCCGGAGACGCACCGTCATTCGCGGCGGCAGCCGGCGTCGACGCCTACTGCTCACCGCACAACGAGACCTCTACCGGCGTGGCCATCGCGCCCGCGCGCGTCCCGGGAGCCGATGCCGACGCGATCGTGCTCACCGATGCCACCTCGGGCGCGGGCGGACTGCCGCTGGATGCGTCCCAGACCGACGTCTACTACTTCGCACCGCAGAAGAGCTTCGGCTCCGACGGGGGACTGTGGTTCGCACTCATGTCGCCGGCCGCCCTCGCCCGCGCCGAGCAGATCAACGCCAGCGGGCGCTGGACCCCCGCGTTCCTGGACCTGTCGATCGCCATCGACAACTCCCGGCAGGATCAGACCTACAACACCCCCGCTCTCGCCACGATCTACCTCATGGCCGAGCAGGTCGACTGGTTCCTCGGCAACGGCGGCCTCGACTGGTGCACCGCTCGCACCGCGGAATCCAGCGGCGTCCTCTACGACTGGGCCGAGGCGAGCGATGTCGCCAGCCCCTTCGTCGCGGATCCGACCAAGCGCTCGGCCGTGGTCGCCACGATCGACTTCGACGACAGCATCGATGCGACCCGGATCACCAAGGCCCTGCGCGCCAACGGCATCGTCGACACCGAGCCCTACCGCAAGCTCGGGCGCAACCAGATCCGCGTCGCGGTCTTCCCGGCCGTCGATCCCGACGACGTCCGGCAGCTGACGCGATCGATCGACTACGTCGTATCCCAACTCGCGTGACGAGCGCCGGGGGGCACGACGGAGCGGTGCACGCGCCGGTCCGGCCCATCCGCGATCGCACGACGCTGCTGGCCTACGCCCAGCTCGGGCTCCTCGGGTGGTTCGTCTACGGGTTCGGCGCGTCCCTGACCCTCCTGCGCGACGACGAGGGCCTGACGCGGACGGCCGCATCGGTCCTGAGCATCGCCCTCGCCGCCGGGGGCACCTTCGGCAGCTTCATCGCCGCGCCCGTCGTACGCCGGTGGAGCCGCGGCATCCTGCTCCGCGGCGGAGCCGTCTGCGTCGCGATCGGCGCCCTGCTCTATATCAGCGACGGGCCACTCTGGCTCGTGACGCTGGGGCCCTTCATCGGCTCGCTGGGAGCAAGCTTCTGCGCCGTGGGCGTCAGTGCCTACCTGGAGGCGCGCCAGGGAGCAGCCGCCGACGCATCGCTCGCCGAGGCAAACCTCGTCGCCTCCGCCGCGTCGCTGCTGGGAATCCTCGCCATCGGCATCGCGACGACGACAGTCCTGGGGTGGCGCGCCGGGCTGCTGCTGCTCGTCGTCGCCGTGATCGTCCTCGAACTGCTGCGCGGACGCACCCTGCGAC
>JALQSY010000136.1 GCA_023264215.1 Candidatus Nanopelagicales bacterium | reverse complement strand
CACCGGCGTCCTGCTGGCCCTGGTCCTCGCCCGCGGCAACCTGCGCCCCCGACTCACCGCCAGCACCGCCGCCGTGCTCCCCACCATCGTGGGACTCGCTGCACTCGGGGCCACGGTGTGGCTGGCGGCCACGTCCTCGATCGCCTCGTCGTGGCTCTACCGCGGCGGGTTCGCCGCCTTCAGCCTGGTGTCGGTGGTGCTCATCGTCGCCACCCACGCTCCCCGCAGCCTCGCTACACGGGCGCTCGCCCTGCCTCCCCTCCAGCACCTCGGCCGCATCTCCTACGGCGTGTACCTCTACCACTGGCCGATCTACGTCATCACTCGTCCGGACCTCGACATCCCGCTCGATGGTCCGGCGCTCCTCGGACTGCGCCTGGGCCTGACCTTCCTGGTTGCGGAGATCTCCTATCGCTACGTCGAGATCCCGATCAGGCGCGGCGCCATCGGTGCGTTCATCACTCGCTGGCGCGACGCCGAACCCGACGAGCGCGCCTACCTCGGCCGGCGCGTACTCGCCAGCAGCGGCGTTGCCATCGCCGCCCTCGGCCTCATGGGCGCAGGACTGGCGACCGCGAAGCCCGCGGACCAGGAGATCCCCGCAGACGTCGCGGCAGCCATCGGCATCGACGACGGGGGACCCACGGAGATCCTCATCGACGAGCCCAGCGCCGACCCGAGCCCGGGAGCGACCGGTGCACCTGAGCCGCAGCCCGACCCGAGCGAGGCCCAGCAGCCCGAGGCCCCGTCGGCCGACGGCCTGCCCACGAACGGCAACGGCGCAGTGACCGCGATCGGCGACTCCGTCATGCTGGGGGTCGCCAGCCAACTCATGGAGAAGATCGACGGCTCGAAGGTCGACGCCGAGGTCAGCCGCCAGGCCTCGGGAGTCCTCGAGCGGGTCCAGAAGCTGTCCAAGAAGGGCCTGCTCGCCCCCACGGTCGTGATCCACACGGGGACCAACGGGGTCGTGACCGAGGACCAGCTCCGCGAGATGCTGGAGATCCTCAGCGATCGCGAGCGCGTCGTCGTGGTCAACACCAACGTCCCGCGCCCGTGGCGCAAGCCCAACAACGAGCTCATCGCCGCGGTGGTACCGGACTATCCGAACGCCGTCATCGCCGACTGGTTCTCGGTCTCCAAGGACAATCCGGAGTACTTCGTCAGCGACGGCACGCATCCGCAGTGGCCCTCGGGGATCAAGGCCTTCGTCCGCGAGGTCATGCGAGGCGTTGGCCTCAACCCCTAGTCCGCAGCAAGGGACGTCAGCGCGACAGCAACCTCGTCTGGGGCCTCGAGTGGGCTGAGGTGACCGCAGTCGGGGATCACCACCACCGATGCATCGGTGCAAGCACCCAGGATGAGTTCCTGCTCCGGCATCGGGCTCATCGTGTCCTGCTCCCCCACCACGACGAGCACGGGTGCATCGAGATCACGCAGGACACCGAGCGCCTCGGGCCGCGCCGCCATCGCCCGCTGCGCCCAGGCCACCGTGGCTCGCGGAGCGGACGCCAGCACATGCTCGACTCGAGCTACAAGATCGGGCTTCGACTGCCTCGTGGTCTCGCCGAGCAGGCCCTCGATCACCCCGGCCGACCAATCGCCACCGGATTCCGCGAGCACGGCGACCCGCTCGCGATTGCCCTGAGCAGCCCCGCCATCGGCCGTCGCCTTCGTGTCGACGAGCGCGAGAGCCTGCACGAGGTCGGGTCGGCGCCGGGCGATGCCCAGGGCGACGTAACCGCCCATGGAGCAGCCCACGATCACGGCCGGCTCGTCGAGAAGGGAGATCACATCATCGACCATCCGCTCAACATCGGGGGCGTCATCGCCGAGCGGCGCGGCACCGAAGCCGCGCAGGTCCGGAACGAGGACGACGTGGCCATCGGCGCGCAGCCGATCGGCGACCTCGTCCCACATCGATCCGTCGAAGGGGAAGGCGTGGAGCAGCAGGTACGTCGCCATCGCGGGCTAGGGCATCGCGGAGAGGCCGCCGTCGACGACGAGCACCTGGCCGGTCATGAAGCTGGACGCATCGGAGGCCAGGAACACCGCGGGCTGGGCGATCTCCTCGACCCGGCCCCAGCGCTGCATGGGGACGCGCGACAGGGCCGCGCGCTCGGCATCGTCGCTGGCGCGCAGGAAGTCGGTGAGGTCAGTCTCGATCCAGCCGGGCACGAGCGCGTTGACGCGCACGCCCATCCATGCGGTCTCCACGGACAGGGACTGGGTGAGCGAGATGAGAGCCGCCTTGGCAGCACCGTAGTGCGCCATGGTCGGCGCGCCGCGCAGCCCGGCCACCGACGAGACATTGACGATGGAGCCGCCCCCCTCGCCGAGGGCAGGAAGCGCCTCCTGGGTGATGTGGAGGATGGAGTCGACGTTGAGTCGCATCGTCTTCTCCCAGCCGCTCATGCGCATCTGCGCGACCGGGATGGAGAAGGAATTGCCTCCCGCGTTATTGACCAGCACGTCGAGGCCGCCGAGTCCGGCAATGGCCTCGGTGGTCGCGGCACGCGTAGCCTCGGGGTCCATGACATCGGCCGTCACGATCACGGCACGCCTGCCCAGGCCCTCGATCTCCGCGCCCACCTCGGCGAGGAGTTCGCCGTTGCGCGCGAGGATGGCGACATCGGCGCCCGCGGCGGCGTAGGCGATGGCGATGCCCCGGCCGATCCCGCGCGACGCCCCCGTCACCAGTGCCCGCTTGCCACTCAGGTCGAAGCTCATAGGTCAGACCACCTCTCCATCGCACCTTCTCGGGCCGCCCGATCCGCCGGCCACTGCCAGTCCACATCATCGAGGTCGGGGCGCAGCCGCGCGATGACCTCACCGAGCACGGTACGCACCGCCTGCTCCCCCACCCACAGGTGCCCCATGCCCTCGCCGACGACCATCTCGGCCTGCGGCACGACGGCGAAGCGCTCAGCGGCCTCGGCAGGGCGCAGGTAGTCGTCCTCCTCCGGCACCAGCAACACCACGGGGATGGCCGAGTCGGTCCACCGCTGGAGTTCCTCGACGGTCGTATACCGAAGCGGTGGCGACACGAGGATGACGCCCGCAGGATCGAGTCCGATCCCATGCCTCAGCACGACGTCGGTGCCGAACGACCAGCCGAGCAGCCACGGATTCGGCAGGCCCTCATCGCGCACCCACTGCACCGCCGCAGCAAGGTCGAGGCCTTCACCGTCCGAGGCGTCGAAGGCTCCCTCGCTCGTGCCGGCCGATGACGTTGTCCCGCGTGTGTTGAAGCGCACGACGGCAATGTCGGCGAGCGCCGGAAGTCGCCACGCCGCCTTGCGGAGCAGGTGACTGTCCATCATCCCGCCGTGCGTCGGCAGCGGATGCGCGCACACGAGCGTCGCCCGAGCGGGGCGCCCGGCGGGCAGCGCCACCTCGCCGACCAGACGCAGGCCGTCAGAGGTGAATAACTCGATCGGCCTGCGCACGGCCGGCAGGACACTGGAGGCCCGAATCTCCTCGTCGCTCATCGAGTCGGTCCGCGCCGTCCGCGCGCCTTCCAGCACGGCGTGTGCCAGTGACGTCGCTCCTCGGCCCCGCGATCAGCCGGCCACGCGACGATGTGAGGAGTCGCCGGCACGATCTCGTGATCGCAGCCGGGGCAACGGTAGGTCTTGGTCGATGAGGAACCGGTGATGGGACGCACGTAGTAGTCCCCGTCAGGATGCTCCTCGAGGACATCCGCGCGCGGGGTGACCGGCTTGCGCGCCGGGCGGCGGCGACCCACGGCGACTACTCGTACGCGCGGAAGCCGCGACCGGTCTTGCGACCCAGATAGCCTGCCGTGACCAGGTGCTCCAGGCGCGGCGCGGGCGAGAAGCCGGGCTCGCGGAACTCGCGATACAGCGTCTGCTGGATCGCCAGCGATACATCCAGGCCCACGACATCGAGCAACTCGAACGGTCCCATCGGATAGCCGCAGCCCTTCTTCATCGCCAGGTCGATCGCATCGGCGGAGGCGTAGTTGGCCTCGAGCATCTTCACCGCGTCGTTGAGGTAGGGGAAGAGCAGCGCATTGACGATGAAGCCGGCGCGGTCGCCGCACACGACCGGATGACGACCGGCACGCGCGGTGACATCGACCGCCGTGGCGAGCACTTCCGGCGCGGTCGACACGGTGCGCACGACCTCGACGAGCTTCATCAAGGGCGCCGGGTTGAAGAAGTGCAGACCGACGACGTCCTGCGGTCGCGACGTGGCCGCCGCGAGGTCGATGACCGGCAGGCTCGAGGTGGTGGTGGCCAGGATCGCCCCGGGCTTGCAGATCTCGTCGAGATTCTCGAACAGTGCCGTCTTGACGCTGATCTCCTCGACCACGGCCTCGACGACCAGGTCGACATCGGCCAGCGAATCCAACGTCGCCGAGCCGGTGACCCGGCCCCGGATCGCGTCGCGGTCGCTGGCCTCGAGCTTGCCCCTCTGGACAGCCTTCTCCAAAGACTTGTCGAGAGCACCCAGGGCGCGTGTGAGACTGGACTCCGACCGCGCGACGAGCGTGACGTCGAAGCCGCCCTTGGCCATGACCTCGGCGATGCCCGTCGCCATCGTGCCCGAGCCGACGACCCCGACGGTGCGCACAGGACGGGGCGCGACGCCATCCGCGACGGCGGCAGCGACTCCATCATCGACGATCTCCGGGGAGTTGGGTTCGGCGTAGACGTAGAAACCACGGCCGGTCTTGCGGCCGCGCAGTCCGGCCGTGACCATCTGCTTGAGGATGGGCGCGGGAGCGTAGAGCCGGTCACGGCTCTGCCGATAGATCGTGTCCAGGATCTGGTACGCCGTGTCCAGGCCGATGAGGTCCAGCAGCGCCAGCGGACCCATCGGGTAGCCGCAGCCCAGGCGCATGGCGGCGTCGATGTCCTCGCGCGAGGCGTAGTTGGCCTCGTACATCGTCACGGCCTGGTTGAGATAGCCGAAGAGCAGCGCGTTGGCGATGAAGCCCGCGCGATCGCCGATGACGACCGGCTCCTTGCCCAGCGAGCGAGCGAGGGTCTCGAGATCCTCGACCACGTCGGGGTCGGTAACGAC
>JALQSY010000135.1 GCA_023264215.1 Candidatus Nanopelagicales bacterium | reverse complement strand
TTGGCAGCGAAAGCCGCCGTCGGATTGGCAGCCTCTTTGAAGCGGGACGTGAAGTACAGGTTGGCGCAGAAGATGGGCGCGAAGGCGAGCACGATGGCCAGCAGCAGCCGCGCGGGCACGGGCAGCGTGAGCAGCCAGGCGTTGGGCACGAGCCACACGACGGCGAGCGAGGCGAACAGGCCCGTGAGGATGAGTGGCTTGGGCAGCGTGACTCTGCGGGTGACCTCGATCGCCAACAGTACCGCGAGGAGGACCCCCGCGAAGACCAGGGCATTGACCAGCCATGTGGTGCCGAAGAGCAGCGCGAAGGTCGTGATGGATCGGGTCTCGAGCAGCAGGAAGGCCATGCCCATGAGGAAGAGGTCGGCGTATCCGCGCATCTGGCGCAGCGGACCGCCCACGACGCGGATGGCGATGAGCGACACGGCGAGGATGAGCCCGATGAGGATGAGGTAGAGCTGCGGAATCGACGCGTCCTTGAGGTAGAGGAACGGGCGATCATCAGCGGACGGGGCCGGGATCTCCTCACCGGCACGCGCGATGTCCGTCCGTTCCCAGGTGCTCGCGCACACGGCGTTGTCCGGTGACTTGCCGATGGAGATCACGGCGAGGGACTGCACGGCCGTGAAGCGGTCGATACAGGGGGCGTGCCCGAAGACCTCGTCCACCGTGCCGGCGAGCCGATTGATCAGCCAGTCCTCGCGGTAGTAGTTGTACATCGCGAAGACACCGTCCGAACTGAGGTGGTCGTACGCCTCCTGGATCGACTCTCGCGTGAAGAGATACGACTCCAGCCGCAGTTGGCTCGCACCCGACACGAGCGTGAGCGAGTCGGGCAGGGCGAACAGGATGAGGTCGTACTCGCCGTCGGTGCGTGACAGGAATGCGCGCCCGTCGTCGATGTACGTCGTGACGCGCGGATCGGCGTACGGCTGATTCGGGTTCTTCTCGATGCCGATCTGCTGGATCCGCGGATCGATCTCGACCGCATCGACGCGCTCGGCCCCTCGGGACAGGGCGAGAGCGACATCCGTGCCGGTCCCTGCACCGATGACGAGCACGTTGCGCAGGGGATTATCGACTGCCCGCTCGTACGGTCGGCCGTAGAGCGGCTCGAGTTCGAGACGTGCCTCGGCGTCCAGCACATTCTGATGCGGGATGCCGTTGACCTGGATGGCGGTGTACGGCGCGGGTGCGGTGTCGGTGTAGTCCTGCGTCGTCACCTTGTAGTAGGGCGACCATGAGACGCCCGGGGTGAGCGACTCGATGCCGAGCAGGACGATGATCCCGGCTCCTGCCAGCCAGGATGCGACCGGCAGGGCCTTGCCGTAGAGCAGGACGAGGGCGACCAGGAGCACCGAGGGCCAGATCCAGGACGGCGAGCGCAGGAAGGCGACGAGCGTGAAGGCGATAGTGCCGCTCAGCGAGCCGACGATGTCCCATCGATAGGCGTCCAGGGCCGTGAACGCCAGGAAGGCCCGTCCGGTGATCTCGCCCAGCAGGGTCATGGCCGATGTGACGACGAGGAAGACGAGCGGGAGCGTCACCCAGGTCGGCAGCCCCGTCGGCTCCACCTCGGTGAAGAAGATGAGCTCGCTCGAGGAACCTTCGATCCGCGCGGGGAAGAAGAAGATGAAGGCAATGAGGATGAGGACGGCCACCGGTGCGTAGCGGCCGAGGTCGCGGGGCCTACGTGCGCGCAGGAAGCCGAGGCCGATCCCCAGGAAGGACGCGAGCAGGATGAGGTTGGAGAAGTAGGACAGGTGCACGAGGTTGGCACCGGCCCATCGGATGAGCGCTAGTTGCACGAAGAGCATGAGCGCACTGGCCACGACCAGGCGCATCCGCGCGGAGAGAAGTCCGCCTTCGGCCAACCCGGTTGTCACGCGCGGCACACTATCCGTGGACGCGCTCGCCCAGAGCCGCGTCCACGCGCGCGAGTCCGCTCGCGATCAGAGACAGGGCTTCGACCGCGGCGAAGAGATCCCGCAGCTCACCGGCCTGGGCCGCCGGCGTCAGGTGCGCGGCACGCAGGCGCTCGAGTGAGGCGGACAGCTCAGCGTCGACGTCACCGAGGTGCCGTGCGGAGGCTCCGGGGTCCGTCAGCGCCGCGCGCAGTCCCTCGCATGCGGTGACCAGGTCATCGATGATGGAGCGCAGGTCAGGCGCGATCACCTGCATCAGTCCCTGCGGACCGGGTGCACTGCACCGCTCCAGGCGATGCACGCCCACGACCGCGATATCGAGGCCATCGAGGACACCCGAGAGTGCCGTGGCGCTCGGCCCGCGCCCGGGGGGCTCGAAACGACGCTCGGCCACCAGGGGTCGCAGGGTCGCAACGGCGGGCGGCGGCGGCTCGGCGAGGGACGAGGCGGCGGTCCCCGCCATCCGATCGCCGCATCCGCGCAGAGAGCTGGCGATCGAGCCGAGCACCTCATCGATGCCGACGATCAGGCGATCGCGCGCGCTGGACGGCCACATCACCAGCGCGATCACCAGGGCGATGGTGATCCCGATGAGCGTGGCAAGCAGTCGCCAGCCGACGGTCTGCCACTCCTCGTCACCGGGCACGAAGACGAAGAAGCCCGCGAGGGCCATGCCGAGGCGCTGCCCCGCGGTGAGTCGGATCAGGCGGCAGATGAGCATGCATGCGAGCACCGCGATGGCGACGCGGACCGGGAGCCACAGCCAGGGCATGGCCACCTGGACGAGGGCACCGGTCAGGCAGCCCACCACGGATCCCGCCATGCGATTGACTGCGGCGGTCACCGACTGTCCCGTCGTTGCCCCGAGCACCACGACGAGTGCCACGACCGACCATGCGGCCGGCTCGCTCGGCATCACCAGGACCCAGACGATTGCCGCTGTGATGAGGACACCGACGGTGTAACGCGTGGCCGAGCGGCTCCAGGCGGCCCACGACGGACTCATCCGCACACTGTGGCACGAGCGAGCCGGGACAGAGAAGGACTCTGCGTCTAGCCGACGGCGACCCCGCAGGGCTCGCCGAGAGCGACGACCTCGCTCCGCAGGATCGCGCGGACGTCTGCCTCCGATCGGAGTGCGGAGTCGGTCATGCACTGGACGGCCAGGCCGTCGATGAGCGCGTGAATGCGTCGCACCTCCGCGTCGATGTCACGGGTCGAGTGCAGCAATCCCTGACGGGCCATGCCGCCGAGGAGTTCGCGCAGACCTTCATCGATGGAGGCGTTGAGCCGGTGGAGCACCTCAGCGAACTCCGGGTCCGCGCCGGCCTGGGAGATCAGCAGCAGCCACACACCCGACCGATGGCGCTGCTCGGGGGTCACGGGGACGAGCGTGTAGAGGGTCTCGGTGACCTTGTCGACGTCGAGCTCGAGAAGGTCCAGGGTCATGATGTGGTCCGTGTTGATCTCGACCAGCTGATCGATCGCGAGTCCGAGCAACTGAGGCATCGTGCCTACGTAATGGCCGATGCTCGACTTGGGCATCCCCGCCTCTGCCGCCACATGGCGCACCGAGACCTCATGGGCGCCGTCGCGAGCAACTACTCGCCAGAGCGCTTCGACGATGATGCGGCGGCGTTCATCATGATCGACGATCTTGGGCATCGCCCCAATCTAGCATCGCGCTAGACCGCGTCGGTGAAGGTTGCTTCGATTCCCCCCGTGATTCCGACGGTCAGGTTGTACAGGACCGCGAACAATCCAGCGAGGATCGATACGAGTGCGACTTCGAGGGCAGCGACGACCACGGTGATGCCCATGACGCGATCGAATGCGAGCACGGCCTCAAGGTCGAAGGTGGTGGTGCCCGATCCGATGACCTCGTCGACATTGCGCGCGAGGGTCGCGATGACGCCGCTGTAGTCAAGGAGCCACCACAGCGCAGCGACGGCACTGACGATGACGACACCGAGCGCGACGGCGAGCATGAAGGCGACCTTCATGACCGACCAGGCATCCAGGCGGTAGACGTACAGGCGTGCGCGGCGCGGCGCTCGCCGGCGCGGGGCCTGATCGATGTCGTCCTGCCCGATGGGAGCCTGAGCGGGCTCGACGGCCTCGGGTGCTGGCACCACCCCGACCGGCGGCATGCCCTGCGCGGGCGTGGCGTCGGAGGGCCGTACCGGTGCATCGGAGAGGGAACGACCGATAGGCGTGGGCTGGCCTGGCGTCACTGTGCTCGACATCGACCCTCCCTTCGCCCGCGTCCGGGAGACAGACTAAACCTGCGGCAGTCCATCCGAGGGCTGCTGACCGGTCGTGGCGTCGGTTGAGACCGATTCGTCACCGGACGTGGACACATCCACGACGTCGACCTCCTCGACCTCCTCGTCGCTCTCACCCGCGCGAGCCACTGCGACGAGGCTGCGATCCTCGCCGAGGTTCATCAGGCGCACACCCATGGTGTCCCTGCCCGATGGGCGAATCTCGTCGACGCGCGTGCGAATGACGATGCCGTCGTTGGCCACCGCGAAGATCTGGTCGTCGACGGTGCACACGACGGCCCCGACAAGGCCGCCGCGCTGCTCGACGAGCCGCATGGCCCTGACGCCGAGGATGCCGCGACCCTTGGGCGACCAGTCCTCGACCGGCGTGCGCTTGGCGTAGCCGCCGTCCGTCACCGTGACGACGAAGGTGCCGTCTCGAACCACGTCCATGGACAGCAGGGCGTCATCACCGCGGAAGCGCATGCCGATCACTCCACCCGTCGCGCGACCCATCGGTCGCAGCGTCGAGTCATCGGCATGGAAGCGAGCCGACATGCCCTTGCGTGAGACGAGGAGCAGGTCATCGTCCTCGGACACGAGCTGTGCCGAGATGACCTCGTCGTCCTCGCGAAGATTGATCGCGATGACGCCACCGGTGCGGTTCGAGTCGTACTCCGACAGTCGCGTCTTCTTGACCATGCCACCGCGCGTGGCGAGGACGAGATACGGCGCAGCCTCGTAGTCGCGCAGGGTGAGCACCTGGGCGATGCGCTCCTCGGGCTGGAAGGCGAGCAGGTTGGCCACGTGCTGGCCCTTGGCGTCACGGCCGGCCTCGGGGAGCTGATAGGCCTTCGCGCGGTAGACGCGCCCCTTGGTGGTGAAGAACAGGATCCAGTCGTGCGTCGAGCACACGAAGAAGTGGTTGACGATGTCGTCCTG
>JALQSY010000134.1 GCA_023264215.1 Candidatus Nanopelagicales bacterium | reverse complement strand
CGCATCGATGCCCTCGTAGCGACCGCAGGCGATCACCATGCCGGGCCGCTGCGACCAGGAGAGGGCGAGTGCCTGCGTGAGGGGCACCCCTGAGGGCGTGGGGATGACGAGTAGCGGCTGTGCGTGCTCGGCGAGGACGGTGTCGAGGACCTCGCCCCATGGTTCCGGCCGCATCACCATGCCGGGACCCCCGCCATACGGCTCGTCGTCGACAGTGCGATGCCGATCGTGGGTGAAGTCGCGCAGGTCGTGCACTCGTACGTCGAGCAGGCCCTGCTCGCGCGCCTTGCCGACCAGCGATAGCCCGAGTGGCTCGAGGTAGTCGGGGAAGATCGTGATGATGTCGATCCTCACGTGGACCCCTGGTGCTCCGGCTCGGTGTCGAGGAGTCCGTCGGGTGGGGAAATGACGATGCGCCGGTTGTCGAGGTCCACGATCGGCACGATCTCGGCGACGAACGGCACGAGAACCTCGGGTCGGTCAGGGCTTTGCCGCACCGCCAGCACGTCCTGGGCGGGCAGGTGCAGGACCTCCGCAACCGAGCCGATCCGATCGCCCGACTCCGTGACGACCTCGAGGCCGATGAGGTCGTCGTCGTAGAACTCGTCGGGGTCCTCGGGACGCTCACCGTCGGGCCGCTCGGCCTCCAGCAGCGATCCCGTCAGTGCCTCCGCGGTCGTGCGATCGTCGATCCCTGTGAAGTGCAGGCAGAGCCGACCGCCGTGGGGTCGATCGGACTCGATGCGCAGGGTGCGCTGCTGGCCTGCGATGTGGAGTTCGGCACCGGGAATGAGACGGCGTTCGGGTTCGTCTGTGAGCACGTCGACCAGGACGTCTCCCCGGACCCCGAGTGCGCGGCCCACTCGCGCGACCACGACGCGCACGACGCTGCTAGCGCTCGTCGACGTCGAGGAAGTCGATGCGCACGTGCCCGTCACGGGATATGGCGGAAACCACCGTGCGCAACGCTGTGGCCGTCCGCCCCGAGCGACCGATGACGCGGCCCATGTCGTCCGGATTGACCCGGACCTCCAGGGATGTTCCACGGCGGCCACTGCGCGTGCGCACGGAGACGTCGTCGGGATTGTCGACGATGCCACGCACGAGGTGACCGAGGGCGTCCTCGAGCATGTCAGGCCTCGGTGGACTCGGCGACGGCCTCGACGGCCTCGGCGACGGCCTCATCGGCCACGGCCCCGGCAGCGTCAGCCACCGCATCCGCCTCGGCCGCAACCCCGATGGCAGCCTCTGCCTCGGCCACGCTCACCTCGCCGGCGTTGGCCTCGGCGATCTCGACGACGGCCTCGGCCTCGGCAACCACGGCATCCTCGGCGGCCGCGACAGCGACGGCTTCGGCGACAGCCGCGTCGGCGACCTTCTCGGCGACCTTGCGGGGTGCGGGGGTCTTCGGCTCGTCAGCGGCCTGCTTGACCGCGGCCTCGTACGCCGCGACCTTCGACTCCTTGGGAGCGGCGACCTTGAGAGTGCCCTCCTGACCGGGAAGTCCCTTGAACTTCTGCCAGTCGCCGGTGATCTTCAGCAGCACCAGGACGGCCTCGGTCGGCTGGGCGCCGACCTTCAGCCAGTGCTGGGCGCGATCGGAGTCGATCTCGATCAGGCTGGGATCCTGCATCGGCTGGTAGATGCCGATTTCCTCGATGGCGCGACCGTCGCGCTTGGTGCGCGAGTCGGCGACGATGACGCGGTACTGGGGGGCGTGGATCTTGCCCACGCGCTTCAACTTGATCTTGACGGCCACGGCCGGCACTGCTCCATTCGATTCGGCCACCGGGAGGTGGTCATGGTGGGCCGTCCGCGTCGCGTGGGGTGCGACGGCTCCGGACCCGGCGGGTACGGCCTTCGGGGTTGAGAGGGACCTCGACTTCCGTACAGCAGGCAGGAGTCTGCCAGAGGGCACCCCAGCGGGGCCAATCGCCCCGGGGACGGTGACGCGACCGGGCCGGTGCCGTTTCGCGCGCCGAAATGACAGTTTTCGCGCTGCGGAGTGTCATTTCGGCGCGCAAAACATGGCCGGGACGTCGTCTCCTGCTCGGCGCCAGGCGGGGAGTGCGCGATCTGAGCGCGACCCCTAGCCTTGCCCGATGCGCGCGATCCAGGTCACCGAGTTCGGCGGTCCCGAGGTACTCCACGTCACGCAGATCGACGATCCGGAGCCCATACCCGGCGTGGAACTGCTCGAGGTCGACGCTGCGGGGGTCAACTACGCCGACACGCACGCGGTCGAGAACTCCTATCTCTCCGCGCAGGAACTCCCCTTCGTGCCCGGCGCCGAGGTCGTCGGCCGCACGGCGGACGGGCGGCGTCTGTGCGGCTTCACGCTGCCCGGCTCGGGCGGCTACGCCGAGCGCGCGCTGGTCGCGCCCGCCGCAGCATTCGAGGTGCCGGACGGGGTGAGCGACGCGGCTGCTCTGGGCCTGCTGGTGCAGGGACTGACCGCATGGCACCTGCTGCGCACGTCGGCCCGCCTGGTGCCGGGGGAGAGCGTCGTCGTGCACGCGGCTGCCGGAGGCGTCGGCTCGCTGGCCGTGCAGCTCGCCAAGCAGTGGGGTGCGGGCCGCGTCATCGCCGTTGCCTCGAGCGAGGACAAGCGGCAGCTCGCTCTGGATCTCGGTGCGGACGTCGCGGTCGACAGCGATCCCGACGGACTCACCGCTGCGCTGCGCGAGGCCAACGGCGGCAAGCGCGTCGACATCGTCCTGGAGATGGTGGGCGGCCCCACGACCGACGCGTCCCTGCGCGCGCTCGCTGCATTCGGCCGCCTCGTCGTCTACGGCATGGCCTCACGCACGCCGGCCACACCCATCGTGCCCGCATCGCTCATGACGGGCTCGCACAGCGTCATCGGCTTCTGGCTCGTCGACTGCATGAAGGTCGACCCGGTCGGGATGGTCGCCAAGCCGCTGGCCGAGCTCGTCGCGATGGTCGCCGATGGCCGGCTGCGCCCGCTGCCGGGCACGGCGTACCCACTCGACCAGGCCCGTCGCGCGCACGAGGACATGCGCGCACGGCGCACGACCGGCAAGGTCATCTTGACGATGCGCTGATCAGCGCAGCTTGGTGGCGATGTCGATCTCGAGCCGAGACGCCGAGATGCTCAGGTTGCGACTGGTGGCGTAGAGCCCCACACCGCCGAGGAGCCCCGCGACGCCGATGGCGAGGAGGATCTCGAGGCTGTCCAGCAGGGATACGCCGAAGCCGAGCCAGGCGACTAGGCAGGCCACGATGACCGCCCAGCCGACGAACCACGACAGCGCGGCGAAGACGTAGACGCGCTGGGCCGTGCGTCGCGCCGCGGTCACCTGGGCGGCGTACGCGTCGGCTGAGGTCATGTGCGCAGCGTAGGCCCAGGAGCGGACCGATAGCGTGAGCGACGTGACATCGCCGGAGGGCCTGGACCTCGAAGCCGTCGGCCCGTGGCTGGTCCGCCAGGGCCTAATCGAGGACGGTCCCATCGACGCGGTGCGCCTGGCCGGCGGCCTGTCCAACGTGACCTATCTGGTGACCCAGGGCGATCGCGCGCTCGTCATCCGGCGTCCCCCGCTCGGTCACGTCATGCCGACGGCGCACGATATGGGCCGGGAGTTCACGGTGCTGAGCGGGGTCACCCGCGGCGGCTTCCCCGCGCCCACCCCACTCGCCTACTGCGATGACGACTCGGTCATCGGGGCGAAGTTCCTCGTGATGGAGTACGTCGCGGGGCGCATCATCAGCAGCGATGCCGCCGCTGCGGACCTCACCGTCGCGGATGCTTCCGCGCTGTCCGCCGAGCTCATCGATGTGCTCGCTGCGCTCCACGCGATCGATGCGCGCGCGGTCGGCCTCGGCGATCTCGGACGCCCCGAGGGCTTCCTCGCGCGTCAGGTGACGCGCTGGGCCGGGCAGTGGGAGCTCAGCAAGACGCGCGAGCTGCCCGCGATCGACGATCTGCTGGTCTGGCTGGACGAGCGTGTCTCGACGCTGCCGGCGGATCTGCCGTGGTCGATCGTCCATGGCGACTACCGATTGGACAACGCCATCATCGACCCGGTCGACCCTCGGATCCGGGCGGTGCTCGACTGGGAGATGGCCACGCTCGGCGACCCCCTGATGGACCTGGCGACGATGCTCGTCTACTGGTCGCGGCCGGGCGATGACTTGCGCCACCAGATCCGCTTCGCGGCGTTCGTCACCGACCGCGATGGCTTCTGGGAGCGGGACGCGCTGGTCGAGCGGTACGCCGAGGAGAGCGGCATCGATATCGGGCATCTCGACGTGTGCATCGTGCTGTCGGGCCTGAAGCTCGCGGTGATCATGGAGTCCATCCGCAAGCGCACCCTGGCAGGTCAGCAGCTTGGCGCCGACACCTCGCTCGCGGATGGCATGGCGATGGCCACCGATGCCCTGGCCGAGATGGGCCTCGCCGTCGCATCGGGTGGCGGGGTGCAGGCTCTCTCGCGCTAGCCCATCCGGGACGTGAAGTCGAAAGTCGAGACGCGCAGGGTGTGGAGCCTGATCGCGACCTCGCGATCCAGGCGCGACAGCAACCAGTCGGCCAGCGGGCCGGGCGCATCCCCGAGATAGCGGGCGATCAGCCGGGGCAGGATGTCCGCTGCCCGCTCGGGCAGCAGATCGGCCTTGGCCGACCCCCGCACCCCGCGGTAGGGCGGCTGATCGCCGGACACCTCGAACCCGCACTGCGGATCCCGCGTCAGGCGGCGGGTCAGGACCGCCTCACGCTGGGTGCAGCACCACAGCGAGTCGCCGTCGGGGAGGAACCACAGGGATTGCACGAGCGGCGACGTGCGTCCTGCGCTCGCAATCCTGATGGGGATGACCGCATCGTCGAGGAAGCCCTCGATCTGTGATCTGTCCCACGGCCCGCTGGCGATCTCCACGGGGTGATCGTAGGAGGTCCCTGGGAATGCGCGTGGCGAGTTGCCTTCGTCAGCACCGCGTACGTACCGTCGAAGGCGATGCGCCGTCTCCTCGTCCTCCTCATCGCCGCCGGCATCGCCGTCGTGGTGATCTTCGGCTTCGACTCGGTCCGCAATGCGACGGTGCAGGTGGTGGACGTCGGCCAGGGCGTGCTCGACGCGGGCCAGGCCGCCGTCGCCGCGGGCCAGGCCGCGATCGAGTCTGGCCAGGACATCGTCGGCACCGCCTCCGATACCGCCGATGCGGCCCGCCAGCTCAACGGCGCATG
>JALQSY010000133.1 GCA_023264215.1 Candidatus Nanopelagicales bacterium | reverse complement strand
CTGCAGATCCGATCGTCCCGGCAGGAGAAGCGCGAGTTGGAGGAGGCTGCGGCGGAGGCAGCACGCCCCTTCGATCCCTACGCGGGCGGCTACCCGGTGCCGCCCCTGCCCGGCCAGGAGTTCACCTACACCTCACGTCGAGCGCTCGCGGGGGCCACGATTCCCGGCACCGCCGTCACCGCCGCGGATGTCGCCGAGGCCACGTCGGACGATGATGCGAAGGAAGGTGGAGAGCATGCCTGAGCTGCCTCCCGCAGTACGCGGCTTCGGGGTGACCTTCGCGACGATGTTCAAGAAGGTCGTCACCGAGGAGTACCCCGAGCAGGCCGACCGATACCCGCCCAAGCCGAGGTTCCATGGCCGGCACCAACTCAACCGGTGGCCCGATGGACTGGAGAAGTGCATCGGCTGCGAGCTGTGCGCCTGGGCATGCCCCGCTGATGCGATCCTCGTCGAGGCCGACAGCAACACCGAGGAGGCCCGATTCTCCCCGGGAGAGCGCTACGGCCGGGTGTACCAGATCAACTACCTGCGCTGCATCTTCTGCGGACTGTGCATCGAGGCATGCCCGACGCGTGCCCTGACGATGACGAACGTCTACGAACTCGCCGACGACAATCGCGCGGACCTCATCTACGAGAAGGAAGATCTTCTCGCCCCGCTGCTGCCCGGGATGATCGCCCCTCCGCACCGCATGGTGCCGGGCACGACGGAGCAGGACTACTACGCCGGTAAGGTCACGGGCTCGGTGCCGGAGCAGGAGCCGGCCGGAGACGAGCAGATCTGGGCCGAGGTGCAGGGACGGTCCGAGCAGGAGGCGGGTAGATGACCGAGACCGGCACCAGTGCGGCTGAGGCGGCTGTCTTCTGGGTATGCGCCGTCCTGGCTGTCACCGGAGGCCTGGGACTGATCCTGTCTCGCCGCGCCGTCCACAGCGCGCTGTGGGTCGCGCTCACCATGATCAGCCTCGCCGTGCTCTACCTCGCCAACGCCGCGCCCTTCTTGGGCATGGTCCAGATCATCGTCTACACCGGCGCCGTGATGATGCTCTTCCTCTTCGTGCTCATGGTCGTCGGAGTGGATTCCAGTGACTCGCTGGTCGAGACGCTCCGCGGGCAGCGCGTCGTCGGAATCCTCCTCGCTGCGGGCTTCGGCATCCTGCTGGTGCTCGCCATCGGCACTGCGCTCACCGGAGTTCCCGCGGTCGGCCTCGATGCCGCCAACGCCGAGTACGGCGGCAACGTCGAGGGCATCGCCCGACTCCTGTTCGGCGAGTACCTCCTGGCATTCGAGGTCGTCGCCGGCCTGCTCATCACCGCCGCCCTCGGTGCGCTGGTCCTGGCGCACCGTGAGCGCTGGCAGCCGCGGCGCACGCAGCGCGAGCTCTCGCAGGAGAGGGTGCGCAGCGGCGATCACGTGGGTCCCCTGCCCGCCCCGGGCGTATACGCGCGGCACAACGCCGTGGACACTCCCGCCCTGCTGCCCGACGGCTCGGTGTCGGAGATCTCGGTCCCGGGCCCGCTGCGGGCCCGCGGCGATCTCCGGCCGGTGGATGCCGCCGCCGTGGCGGAGACCGAGGCGCTGGCATCGGGCGCCGCCGCGCTCGGCCCCGCCGAGCACCCCGTGGCCGACGACCCGGGCACGTCGCCGGGAGAGCCCAAGTGAACCCGGAGAACTACGTCGTCCTCGCAGCCGTGCTCTTCACCATCGGCACCGTGGGCGTCCTGGTACGGCGCAACGCGATCGTCGTCTTCATGTCGATCGAGCTCATGCTCAACGCCGCCAATCTTGCCTTCGTCGCCTTCGCTCGCATGCAGGGCAACCTCGAGGGCCAGGTCATCGCCTTCTTCGTGATGGTGGTGGCCGCTGCCGAGGTGGTCGTGGGCCTGGCGATCATCGTCGCGATCTACCGGTCGCGCCGATCCGCCTCGATCGACGAACCGAACCTGCTGAAGTACTGACAACCGCCCGCTCGCGGGCAGACAAAGGGATCCACGTGACGAAGAAGGAGGCGCCGTGATCGGGACCGGCGCTGCACGGATGGCGGATGCGACGGACATCGCCCCGGTCATCCAGCCGCTTGCCGATGCCTCGGGGGTCTTCTCGTACCTCTGGCTGCTGCTCGCGCTGCCGCTCTTCGGCGCCGCGGTGCTGCTGCTGGGGGGCCGTCGCACCGACCGGTGGGGCCCCTACCTCGCCGTCCTCATGGTCGTCGGGGCCGCGGTCTACGCCGTGGCGCTGCTCGTCGGCCTGCTCGGTCGCCCCGCGGACGACCGGGCAATCGGACAGACGCTCTTCGAGTGGGTCTTCGTCGGCGGGTTCACGGCTCCGGTGGCGCTCCAGCTCGACCAGCTGTCGATGGTGTTCGTGCTCCTCATCACGATCGTCGGCTCGCTGATCCACATCTACTCCCTGGGCTACATGGAGCACGATCCGGATCGGCGTAAGTTCTTCGGCTTCCTCAATCTCTTCGTCGCGGCCATGCTCCTGCTGGTCTTGGCAGACAACTACCTGCTGCTCTACGTCGGCTGGGAGGGCGTCGGCCTCGCGTCGTACCTGCTCATCGGCTTCTGGCAGTACAAGCCCAGCGCGGCAGCCGCGGCCAAGAAGGCCTTCGTCATGAACCGCATCGGCGATGTCGGCCTGAGCCTGGCGATCATGCTCATCTTCGTCACCTTCGGCACGGTCGTCTTCGACGAGGTCTTCGCGATGGCCGGTGAAGCCAGCGAGTCCACGCTGACCTGGATCGGCCTGCTCCTGCTCCTCGCGGCCGCCGGCAAGTCCGCGCAGTTCCCGCTCCAGGCCTGGCTGCTCGATGCGATGGAGGGCCCGACCCCCGTGTCGGCCCTCATCCACGCGGCCACGATGGTCACCGCGGGTGTCTACCTCATCGTCCGCAGCGGCGCGATATACGACGGCACGATCTTCGCCCTCACGGCCGTCATGGTCGTGGGCGTCATCACGATGTTCCTCGGCGCGATCATCGGATCGGCGAAGGACGACATCAAGAAGGCGCTTGCCGGCTCGACCATGAGCCAGATCGGCTACATGGTCCTGGCCGCCGGCCTCGGACCCGTCGGATACGTCTTCGCCATCTTCCACCTGCTGACGCACGGCGTCTTCAAGGCCAATCTCTTCCTCGGAGCCGGCTCGGTCATCCACGGGATGCATGACGAGCAGGACATGCGTCGCTACGGCGCCCTGCGCAAGGTGATGGTCGTGACATGGCTGACCTTCATGGCCGCCTACCTCGCCATCATCGGCATCCCGCCGTTCTCCGGCTTCTGGTCGAAGGACGACATCATCCATGCAGCCTTCGAGGTCAACATCTTCGTGGGCGCATGTGCGGTGCTGGCTGCCGGCATCACCGGCTTCTACATGACGCGCATGGTCATCATGACGTTCTTCGGCAAGCCACGCTGGCCGGATGACGCGCACCCCCACGAATCCAAGCCGGTCATGACCATCCCGCTGATCATCCTGGCGATCGGCTCGATGTTCACCGGCCTTGCGCTGCTGTTCTGGGGAGACATCATCACCTGGCTCACCCCGGTCACCGGGCTCGAGCAGTCCCCGCTCCCGTTCCCGGCCATCATCCTCGAGATCGTGACGCTCGTGATCGTCCTCATCGGCGTCGCCATCGCGATCGCGATGTACCGCAGGAACGTCCCGGAGGAGCCTCCGCAGGACGTCAACATCCTCACGAAGGCGGCGCGCAACAGCATGTACGACGATGCCATCAACGACGTGCTCGTCGTCCAGCCCACCTACAGCGTGTCCCGCGCGTTCGTCGGCGTGGACAACAAGGGCATCGACGGCGTCGTCAACGGCCTGGCCGCCTTCGTGGGCGGATCGGGTGAGCGGCTCCGCCGCTGGCAGTCCGGCTTCGCGCGCTCCTATGCGCTGGCCATGGTGGGCGGCGCCGTCCTGGTTGTGGTCATCCTCGCGGTGGTGAGGCTGCCATGACGACGATCCCCTGGCTCACGATCCTGGGCGTCGTGCCGCTCCTCGGCGCCCTCGTGCTCCTCATCCTGCCGCGCGACAATGTCCGGCTGATCAAGCAGGCCGCTCTCGTGTTCTCGCTCGCGGCGCTCGTACTCACCGTCGTCATGGGCCTGCAGTTCGACGCCGACTCCACCGCGGCCTTCCAGTTCGTCGAGAACTATCCATGGATCCCGGCCTTCGGCATCTCCTACGCCGTGGGCGTCGACGGCATCGGCCTGGTGCTGGTGGCACTGGCGACGACGCTGGTCCCGGTGACGATCCTGGCCGGCTGGAACGACGTCGAGGACGGTCGAAGCGTCAAGGGCTACTTCGCGCTGATCCTGGTGCTCGAGACGTTGATGATCGGCGTCTTCGCCGCCACCGACGTGTTCTTGTTCTACGTCTTCTTCGAGGTCATGCTCATCCCCGTCTACTTCCTCATCGGGCGCTACGGCGGTCCGAACAGGTCGTACGCGGCGGTGAAGTTCCTCGTCTACAGCCTCGTCGGCGGCCTGCTCATGCTCGCGGCCCTCATCGGGCTCTACGTCGTGTCGGCCCAGCAGCTGGGACAGGGAACCTTCGACTTCGCCGCACTGGTCGGTCTCGATATCGATCCGACGACGCAGAAGATCCTCTTCCTGGGATTCTTCATCGCCTTCGCGATCAAGGCGCCGCTGTGGCCATTCCACACCTGGCTCCCGGACGCCGCCAAGGAGTCGACGCCGGCCACCGCGGTCCTGCTCATCGGCGTCCTCGACAAGGTCGGCACCTTCGGGATGATCCGCTACCTGCTGCCGATCTTCCCCGCGGCTTCGGAGTTCTACGCCCCGCTGGTGATCGCGATGGCCGTGATCGGCATCATCTACGGCGCGCTCGTCGCGCTCGGCCAGACCGACATGAAGCGCCTGTTCGCCTACAGCTCCATGTCGCACTTCGGCTTCATCGCCCTCGGCATCTTCGTCTTCACCACCTGGTCGATGTCCGGCTCGACGATCTACATGCTCGGACACGGACTGTCCACGGCGGCGCTCTTCCTCGTCGCCGGCTTCCTGATGCAGCGTGCAGGTGGCTCCAGCGCCATCGCGACATACGGCGGCGTGAGCAAGGTGGCCCCGATCCTCGCAGGCTTCCTGCTCTTCGCCGCCATGTCCGCCGTCGCCCTCCCGGGCCTGGCCAGCTTCGTCGGGGAGTTCCTGGTCCTGCTGGGCACCTTCTCCCGCTATGTCGTGGT
>JALQSY010000132.1 GCA_023264215.1 Candidatus Nanopelagicales bacterium | reverse complement strand
AGGGAGAACCCGGCTGCTCGGCACTCGGACATCTCTACAGGCCTGAGGCTGACCGCCGAGTCTGCATCACGTGCGGGCACGTTGAAGTGCCGCAGACCGACGCGGAAAGCGAGGACTGACATGGGCTTCGAGCGACTCCTGGACGGCCGTGTCGTCCTCGTGAGCGGCGGCACCATGGGGGTTGGCGCCGCCACGGCCATCGCAGCCGCCAATGCCGGAGCGGAGGCGGTGGTCATCACCGGCCGCAAGCCCGACTCGGCGACGAAGACTCTCGCGGCCGTTGAGGGCGCAGGCGCGCAGGCGCTATACGTGCAGGCAGACGTCTCCGACGTGGACCAGGCAATCGGGTCCGTGCGAAGCACCATCGACGCCTTCGGTCGCATCGATTGCCTGGTGAATGCCGCGGCCGTCGTCGAGCGCGGCACCCTCCTCGAGACGACGCCGGAGTTCTTCGACTGGCACGTCAACGTCAACCTCAAGGCGCCGTTCTTCACGATGCAGGCCGCAGTGCAGGACATGGTGAGGCGGGACGCGCCCGGGAGCATCGTGAACATCCTGTCGATCTCCATGCATGTCGGGCAGGCCTTCCTCGCCCCCTATGTGGCGAGCAAGGGAGGCCTTGCGCACGTGACCAAGAATGCCGCGCATGCGCATCGCTTCGATCGCATTCGCATCACTGGCGTCAATATCGGCTGGACCCTCACCGAGGGTGAGGACATCATCCAACGCAAGGCGCACGCGGCGGGGGACGGTTGGCAGGACGAGGCCGCGGCCAGGTTGCCGATGGGCAAACTCGGTCAGCCGGACGAGATCGCGGACTTCATCGTGTTCCTGCTCTCGGACCGTTCCGGCGTCGTCACCGGCTCGATCATCGACTGGGACCAGAACGTCATCGGCGCTCTGGACTAGGGCGCCGCAGATAGTGGCGCGTCACGTGTCGCTCCGATAGGTCTGCGGCACGCTCGAGATCCCCCGAGTCCACTGCGGCGAAGATCATGCGGTGCTCTCGCGAGATGCGCCGCCAGAAGGGGGCCCAGGAGGCCTGGTCGATATCGCGCAGGCTACCGGCGAGCCGCTGGGCCATCGCTCCCCTGAGCGAGCGGTACATGTGCGCCACGAGCCTGTTGGGAGCGCAGTCCACGAGGGACTGGTGGAAGGTCAGGTCCCACTGCATGAGTGCGTCACGGTCCAAGGGCTCGCCCATCATCGTGAGGGCGTGGGAGGCAGCCGAGAGATCGGCGTCGGCGGGGATGCAGGACAGGGCCCACCGCTCCAGCATGACGCGCGTATCGATGACGTCCGCGAGGTCGAAGCGTTCGAGGGTGAACTCGATGTCGAGCAGCACCTCGAGTGCTGCCGATGGCTCACGAAGAATGAAGGTGCCGGCCCCCGGGCCCTGACCCCGGCGAGCCGACACGACACCGAGGACCTCTAGGGTGCGCAGCGCCTCTCGCACCATCGGCCTGGAAACGCCGACGTGATCCGCGAGGTCCCGCTCGGCAGGCAGCTTGTCGCCCGCATGGATCTCACCTGACACGAGCAGTTCCCGCACGTACTCGATGACCTCCTCGTATGCGCGAGGAGGTGATGCCTCAGTCACCCGGCAAGTCTGCCGGAGCCGGCACGCCCTCGCGGGGTTGACGCAGACTGCGGCTGCCCCTACCGTGCGGGCCAGAGGTCTGACCAAAGTCACGGTCGGGAGGGAGTTCCCCGTGCCACTTCCCGCAAGCCTCATGAGCGACATCGCCACGGCGGTAGGCGATCGCTGGAGCGTGGCGGAAGCCGAGCTTGACCAGCACGCGCAGGACGAGTCGTGGCACCCGCCTCTGCCCCCGGATCTCGTGGTGTATCCCGCATCGACGGAGGAGGTCGCCTCGATCGTGGGCGCATGCCACCGAGCCGGCGTCGCCGTCGTGCCCTTCGGCGTCGGCACATCGCTCGAAGGGGGCATCGGAGCCGAGCGCGGCGGAGTTTGCCTCGATCTATCGCGCATGGATCGGATCGTCCGCCTGTCCATCGACGATCTCGATGTGACCGTGGAAGCGGGCATCACGCGTCAAGCGCTCAACGATCACATCAATCCGCAGGGGCTGATGTTCCCCGTCGATCCCGGAGCCAACGCCACCATCGGCGGCATGACTGCCACGGGCGCAAGCGGCACGACGACCGTTCGGTACGGCGCGATGCCCCACAACGTCCTCGGTCTGACCGTCGTGCTCGCCGACGGGCGCATCATCCACACGGGCGGCCGAGCCAGGAAGAGCTCGGCAGGCTACGACCTGACGCGTCTCTTCGTCGGCTCGGAGGGCACCCTCGGCATCATCACCGAGATCACCCTGCGGCTCTATCCGATCCCGGAGGCCATCGCGGCAGCCACGTGCACCTTCCGGTCCATCGACGATGCGGTGAATGTCGTCATCGAGGCGATCCAGTTGGGCTTGCCCGTTGCGCGCATGGAGCTTCTCGACGAGCCCGCTATCGAGGCGGTCAACTCGTTCGACGACATGAATCTGTCCGTCGCACCGACACTCTTCTTCGAGTTCCACGGAATCACCAGGGCAGTGGAGGCTTGCGCCGACGAGGTACAGGCACTGGTCGACAATGTCGGAGGCACCTTCGAGTGGGCTACGGAGGCAGAGGATCGGTCACGCCTGTGGCACGCACGGCACCGCGCGTACTGGGCGATGCTGGCCATGCGGCCGGGGTCCAAGGGATGGCCCACCGATGTCTGCGTGCCGATCAGCCACCTCGCCGAGCAGATCCGGGAGGCAAAGAAGGACCTCGTCGCCTCTGATCTCTACGCGCCTCTCGTGGGCCACGTCGGCGACGGCAACTTCCACCTCTGCTACATCCTGGATCCCGATGACCCCGCCGAGTTCGCCCGGGCGGAGGCCCACTACGAGCGCATGATCACCCGTGCGCTCGATGTCGGTGGCACCTGCACCGGAGAGCACGGGATCGGCGCTGGCAAGCGCGATTTCCTTCGCCGCGAGCATCCTGACGGCATCGACGTCATGCAGGCCATCAAGTCCGCACTTGATCCGAGCACCACCCTCAATCCCGGCAAGGTCGTCTAGGAAGCGGCCGACTGACACAAGGAGAGACATGAGCGACTACGAGCGCGGCACCGTCACGCTGAGCAACGGCGACCATCTGTCCTACATCAAGCAGGGCACCGGACCCACGCTCGTACTCCTTCCAGGCTGGTCGCAGTCCGCGGCACAATGGAAGCATCAGATCGATGACCTCGCGCAGGATCACACCGTCTACGCCGTCGACCTACGGGGGCACGGGGAGTCTGCGAACTCCCGCGGCGGCTACCGCATCGCTCGCCTGGCTGCCGACCTCCACGAAGCGCTTGAACTCGCCGATCTCGACGACGTCACCCTCATGGGTCACTCGATGGGCTGCTCGGTCATCTGGGCGTACCTCGAGCACTACGGCACCGACCGTGTCGCCCGGCTGATCCTGGTGGACCAGGCGCCCATGGTCACGGGCAAGCCCTGGCTCTCCGATGAGGAGAAGGTGACCTACGGATGCCTGTTCCCCGATGCGGCAGCACTCGAGGGCTTCGTGTCAGCGGTCAATGCGACCGACACAGTCGACGGCCACAAGGAGATCATCCGAGGCATGTTCACCGCTGACATTGATGAGGACACGCTCGCCTGGATCGCAGAGCAGAACCTCATGATGCCTCGCGGATCAGCCGCCGATCTGCTGTGGGATCACTGTCTGCAGGACTGGCGCGATGTCATCGCGGACATCGACCTGCCCACACTGGTGATCGGGGCCGAGAAGAGCATCTTCTCCGCGGAGTCGCAGCGCTGGATCGCCGAGCAGAACCCGCAGGCATCGGTGGTGATCTTCGAGGAGAACGACGGCGGATCGCACTTCATGTTCTTCGAGAATCCAGATCGCTTCAATCGCCACGTGCGAGAGTTCCTCAGCGCCTGATCTCAGAGCTCCTCAGCCTCGTTCCAGATACGGGTCGTGGAGGTAGGCCTCGACGAGCCGGCCCGCAGTCTCCAGCGCTTCCCTGTCGTCTGGCGTCTCGCGAAGGACCATGAGGAGCCTGCGGGCCTCGGCCTGCTGTGCGGGGGCACCTGACTCGGCGACCCGTCGGAGCTGCTCCATCACGCCTCCGACGCTAGCGCCGGGACCGATAGCACGCCTGCCCTGTGGATTGCTCGCCCCGTCCACAGGAGGCGCGACGCAGACTCCCCGGCATGAGACGAACACCATTCGACGATCCCCGCGCATTCACACGCCGCTGGGCCAACCTGACTCCCGAGCAACTCCGTGCGGAGGCAATACGCGATCCGCTTCTCTTCGCCGCAGACCACGTGTCGATCCTCGACCGCCACGAGGGGGCGGTCGTCGTCCTCGCCGATCTGGGCGGCGATCTCCCGCCGACCATGTTCGTTGTCCCTGACGCACCGCCTGGCCCATCGGAGGAGGACTGCCTCGGACTACTCGCGGGCATCGTGTCGAGCATCGACTCGGCAATGGATCAAGGGGCCGGCGAGGGCGAACTCTCCGCCGTACGCCGCCTCGGCGTCGTGACGCACAGACTCGGCGCCGCCATGGTCAACGACATCGATCGGCGCTGGATGAGCGCGCTGGGCCTGGTATCCGTCGCGCTCGGCATCGAGGTGATGGGCGTGATGGCGCGGACCCGATCAGGTGCGCTCGTGCGCGTTCCCGACCGTGCGGTCGCTGCCTAGAAGGGCCCGCGCCCTGCCCTGACGCCGTTGACGTGCGGCAGATAGCGTCCGCACATGGACAACCCCGATCTCGACTTCAGCTCACTGGGACTGCGGGGTGAGATCCAGTCGGCGCTGAGCGGCCTCGGCTACGAGGAGCCCACGCCGATCCAGGCGGCCGCGATCCCCCTGCTCATCCGCGGTGCCGACATGCTCGGGCAGGCGGCAACCGGGACCGGCAAGACCGCCGCCTTCGCGTTGCCGATCCTGCAGCGACTCGACGCCGCCGATCGCGGCAAGGAGCCGAGTGCGCTCATCCTCGTGCCGACACGCGAGCTCGCCCTGCAGGTCTCGCAGGCCTTCGGCAGCTACGGCCGATCCGTCGGGGTCCGGCTGGTTGCCATCTACGGCGGCGCGCCCGCGCGTCAGCAGATCGAGGCACTGCGCCGCGGCGTCGACGTCGTCGTCGCCACCCCGGGGCGAGCCCTCGACCTCTGCGATCGCGGGGCACTGAAACTCGGGTCAGTGCGCACCGTCGTCCTCGAT
>JALQSY010000131.1 GCA_023264215.1 Candidatus Nanopelagicales bacterium | reverse complement strand
CTCGCCGGGGAACACGAAGTGCAGGCGGCTGCGCGCCTGCGCGACGACGAATGCCGGATCCTCCCAGTCGGCGAGCTCGGCCTGAAGGCTCGCGACTCGCTCCTGGGCGGAGGCGACATCGGCCTCGAGTGCCGCGATCTCAGCCCGTTGGGCGAGCCAGGCGCGCAGGGGTATCGCCAGCGTCACCACCAGGGCGGCCAGGACAAGGATGAGGATGGCCGCCCGGCCGGTCAGCGCAGGACGGGTCGCAGGCACCCGCCCATGTTCTCATGCAGTTGCGCGAGAGCGTGGGAACGCCGCGGCCCCGGCGTAGCGGCCAGCGTCGTCGAGCTCCTCCTCGATGCGAAGCAACTGGTTGTACTTCGCCACGCGCTCCGAGCGGGCCGGCGCACCGGTCTTGATCTGGCCGGCGTTCACCGCGACGGCGAGGTCGGCGATGGTCGTGTCCTCCGTCTCGCCCGAGCGGTGACTCATCATGCAGCGATAGCCATTCGTCTGAGCGAGGGAGACCGCATCCAAGGTCTCGGTGAGGCTGCCGATCTGATTGACCTTGACCAGGAGCGCGTTGGCCGCGCCTTCGGCGATGCCACGGGCGAGACGCTCGGGATTGGTGACGAACAGGTCGTCGCCCACGAGTTGCACTCGGTCACCGATGGCGTCGGTGCAGTGGATCCAACCGCTCCAGTCGTCCTCGGCCAGCGGATCCTCGATGGACACGAGCGGGAAGTCCGCGAGGAGCCCTTCGTAGTAGCCGGTCATCCACTCGCTGGAGCGGTCAGCGCCCTCGAATCGGTAGCTGCCGTCGCGGTAGAACTCCGTCGACGCGACGTCGAGCGCGAGGGCCACGTCAGTGCCGACGGCGAGGCCGGTGCGTCCGATGGCCTCGACGATGAGCTCCAGCGCTGCGCGATTGCTCGCCAGGCTCGGCGCGAAGCCTCCCTCGTCCCCGAGCCCCGTCGCGAGCCCGCGCTCGCGCAGGACCGCCTTCAGCGCGTGATAGGTCTCCGCTCCCCAGCGCAGCGCCTCGCCGAACGTCGCAGCCCCGATCGGGGCCACCATGAACTCCTGGATATCGACGTCGGTGTCAGCATGCGCCCCGCCGTTGAGGATGTTCATCATCGGGACGGGGAGCACGTGGGCGTTGGGACCGCCCACGTAGCGAAAGAGCGGCAGGTCTGCTGACGCGGCAGCGGCGCGGGCGACGGCCAGAGATACGCCGAGGATCGCGTTGGCCCCCAGGCGTGACTTGTTGGGAGTGCCGTCGAGATCGCACATGACCTGGTCGATGAGCCGCTGCTCGGACGCATCGATCCCGAGGATCTCCGGGGCGATCTCGTCCTCAACCGCCGCGACGGCCTCGAGCACCCCCTTGCCCAGGTAGCGAGCGGCGTCGCCATCGCGGCGCTCCGACGCCTCGAACGCTCCCGTGGACGCACCTGAGGGGACTGCGGCACGCGCGGCCGAGCCGTCGTCGAGGACGATCTCGACCTCGACAGTGGGGTTGCCCCGCGAGTCCAGGATCTCGCGGGCGATGACGTCATCGATGCTGGCCATGGGGGCGACCCTATCCACCGGCGGAGGCCTCCGGGATCACAGTCCCAGGACAGTGCGCAGGTGACGCGGCCCGATCGAGCCCTGCTCCAGCACGAGGTCGTGGATCTCGCGGTCGGACCAGTCCGGGTGCAGGACGCGCAGGTCGTCGACGAGGTGTCGCACGCCCCACCACCCGACGAAGTACGTCGGCAACTGCGCTGCCGTGAGCAGCGCGCGCCGCCACTTGCCCGCGGCCTCCGACTCCTCCTGGAATCCTCGGCGACGCAGGAGTTCCAGGGCGCCGATCTCATCGATGTCCCCACCGTGGACACGCGCGTCGAGGATCGCGTTGAGCGTCATGCGTGCCTGCATCTTCAACTGCTGGAGGCGGAATCTCAGGTTCGCACGCGGGTCGTCGTCAGGCATGTATCCGTGCTCGGCCATCGCCTGCTCGGCGTACACCGCCCAGCCCTCGATGAAGACCGCCGACGGAGCGAGCCGACGGACGAGCGACGACGTCGCCTGGCGAGCGCGAGCCAGTTGCACCGCGTGACCGGGCATCGCCTCGTGGATCGTGAGGTCGTGGAGCAGGTCGGCGTTGTACTCACGCAGGAACGAGTCCACCTGCTCTGCGGACCACTCAGCCGGAGGGGGCGCGACCGCGACGTACGTCGGCATCGGATGCTGCTCAAGGGGTCCGGGCGCATCGCAATAGGCCACCGCCACTCCCCGGTGGATCGCCGGCATGTCGCCGACCCGGATGTCCTCCTCCGGAAGCGTGAGCAGATCGCGATGCCGGACGAATGCGCGAGCGCGCGCCAGGGCGTCACCGATCAGCGGGACGACCTCCTGCGGTGCGACCACCTCCGCCTGGGCAAGGGCACGGCGCACGACATCGGAGGACCTACCCGACTCCCCGAGGTACTCCGCGGCGGTCTCGCGCATCAGGGCCACCACGGCGTCGAGATGGGCCTCCGCGCGCTCGAGCACCTGGACGGGTGCGACCTCCTCATCGAGGTGGTGCCACACCGCCGCGCTGTAGAGCCGCACTCCCAGGCGGGGGTCTCGTCGGGCTGACGGCAGGCGATCGGCCAGCCAGCCGCGATGCTCGGCGACGGCATCCGATGCAGCGTCGACGATGTCGGCGTCGAGGGGGCCGAGCTCGCTGAGCTCGCCAAGGACCGCAGCGAAGCCCCCCAGCCGCTGCACGGCTGTCTCCACGTGGATCGCGGACATCTCGCCGAGGGTCCGCCGCGATGACTCGAGGAACTCGGGCACGGCCGCGAGCCGGGCGTGCGCGCTCGCGAGACGCTCGTCAGCAGGGGCGAAGTCCCGGATGGCGAGCGCATGCAGTCCGCTCGCCGGATCCCACACGAGCGGGTCCCAGGTATGCCGGGCGACCTCGCGCAGGTCGAAGGCCTGGGCGGCGAGTCGCGCGCGCAGGATCTCCAGGTCGACCTGCTCGTGGACCGTCAGGTCCAGATCGTCGACGCCGTCGATGCCGGTGAGCAGATCATCGAGTCGACGCTCCTGCGCGTCGACGGCCGGCCGACTGAAGTCGGGCAGGCGGTCGTCGTGCTCATGCGACCCGAGGGTGGTCGCCCGCACGGGGTCGAACTCGAACAGGCACTCGGCGGCCTGGGCGGTCAGGTCGGCGAGGCGGTCGGATGCACTCACGAACCCTCCGCGTCGCGGATGCGCTGCACGTGTCGGCGCACCGCCGAGCGGAGTGCCGCCTCCGCGTCCCAGCCACTCTCGCGTGCGGCCGCGACGATGGCGAGGAGCAGGTCACCGAGGGCCTCCTCGTCCGCGATGGTCGGGATCTCGACGGGCGGCACCGGGACGTCGAGGCGTTCGCTGCGCGACAGCACCTTTCCCGCTCTCAGCAGCGCGGGCAGCGCGTCGGGGATCCCGTCGGTGACCGACGCGCGGCCCTTCTCACGCGCCTTGAGCTCGTGCCACTGGGATTCCACCTGCTCAGCGGTGGTCACATCGCCACGATCGCCGTCGATGTGGTCGAAGACATGGGGGTGGCGCCTCACGAGCTTGGCGGAGATGCCGCGCGCCACGTCGTCGATGTCCCAGGGATCGTCCTGGTCCTCCTGGGCTATGCGCGCGTGGAACACGACCTGCAGCAACAGGTCGCCGAGTTCCTCACGCAGGTCGTCGCGGCTGCCGACCTCGATCGCCTCGGCTGTCTCGTAGGCCTCCTCGAGCAGGTACTCGACCAGGCTCGCATGCGTCTGACGAGCATCCCAGGGGCATCCGCCCGGGGACCTCAGCCGGTCCATGACCCCGATGAGCTCGACGACGCCGTCCCCGGACTCCGCCATGCCCGGAGCCTACGGAGCCGGGATCAGCTCGGCCAGGGGATCCGCCGGCTCGACCACGGTGGACAGGTCGCTGGGCAGCGGCCCGATCCGCAGCGCGCCCGCATCCCACGTGCCGAATCGAGGACTGACCTCGATCCCCTCCTGCAGCCCGAAGCCGGTGACGTACTGCAGGACAGCCTGCTGCTGGCTGTTCGGGTCGGCGTCGGGGGCGAGGAAGGCGCCGAGCTTCCGCACCTGCAGCGACAGCGCGACCTGCTGCTCGATGCCGGTAATGGGCACGTCGGCGTCGAGGTACGCCGCGACGAGCGCGTCAGCGCCGCCGAGCTGGGCCTCGAGCTCGGCACGCGCCTGGTCGATCTCGCCCTGCGTGACGGTCACTCCCTGCGCGGTCGCCGCCTGGTCGACGAGCTCGCTGATGATCAGTCGCTGGAGAACGCTCAGCGTCAGCGCGGAGTTGGCCGTGCCGGCCGGGACGCCACGCTGCTCCTGGACGGCGGCGACATCGGCGGCGAGGGTCTGCGACGAGATCTGCGTCGTGCCGACGTCAGCCGCTGCACCCGCCTGGCCCAGTCCCGCGCATCCCGACAGGGCCACGCCGACAAGGGCTGCCGCGGCAAGCCATCGCGCCGCACGACCGCGCTGTCCTTGTCGCTGCACCTTCTCGCTCACGCCTGTTCCGCTCCCTCGCGTCCGGTCACGTCCACCGCTCGTCACGAGCCGCCCTCGGGCGGATCGAGGATGTCGAGCACTTCCCGCACCCAGTCCACCAGGTCCATGTCGCTGGTCGAGCCCGTGGTCGGGCGCGGCACCAGGATCGTACGGACCGCCGGCTTGACCAGGGTGCCCGGGTGCAGCCGGGTGAGGCGTAGTTGCCGCGACTCGGGGAGTTCGACGGGGTGGAATCGCACCCGTGTCCCGGCCATGACGATCTCCCCTACTCCTGCTGCGCGGGCACGCACGCGCAGCCGCGCCACGGCGAGCAGGATCTCGACCGGCGCCGGCGGCGGGCCGTAGCGATCGATGAGCTCCTCGGCCACCGAATCGACATCCGCGTCACTGGCAGCAGCGGCGATGCCGCGGTAGGCCTCGAGTCGAAGGCGTTCCTCCGGCACGTAGGCGTGCGGGATGTGCGCGTCCAGCGGGAGCTCGATCTTGACGTCCATCGGTGCCGCGTCGTCATCGCCCCGGGCCGTGGCCAGCGCCTCGCCGACGAGCCGGACGTACAGGTCGAAGCCCACCTCCGCGATGTGACCGCTCTGCTCGCCGCCCAGGAGGTTGCCCGCGCCGCGGATCTCCAGATCCTTCAGGGCGATCTGCATGCCCGACCCGAGGTCGGAGTGCTGCGCGATGGTGGAGAGGCGGGCGTACGCCGTCTCCGTGAGGGGCTTCTCGGGGGGATAGAGCAGATAG
>JALQSY010000130.1 GCA_023264215.1 Candidatus Nanopelagicales bacterium | reverse complement strand
CGGCATCGCGCACGCCCGACTCCGCGACCTTCACGCAGGTATCGGGTATGAGCGGTGCGATGCGCTCGAAGGTCGCACGATCGACCTCGAGGGTCTTCAGGTTGCGCGCATTGACTCCGATGATCGTCGCGCCGGCGTCGACGGCCCGGCCGACCTCCTCCTCGTCATGGACCTCGACGAGCGGGGTCATGCCGAGGGAGCGGGAGCGCTCGATCAAACTCACGAGTGCGTTCTGATCGAGTGCAGCGACGATCAGGAGCACGACATCGGCGCCGTGTGCGCGAGCTTCCCAGAGCTGATAGCTCGTCACGATGAAGTCCTTGCGCAGGACCGGGATGTCGACGGCGCAGCGCACGGCCCGTAGATCATCGAGAGAACCGCCGAAGCGCCTCTGCTCCGTGAGGACGCTGATGCAGCGAGCACCGCCCGCTTCGTAGTCGCGAGCAAGCTGGGAGGGATCAGCGATCTCGGCCAGGCGACCCTTGCTCGGGCTCGCGCGTTTCACCTCGGCGATGACACCGACACCGGGTTGGCGCAGGACGCCTTCGGCATCACGCGGAGCGGGCATTCGCGATGCGAGATCCTTGACGTCATCGAGGGGAACGGCGGCCATACGAGCGTCGAGATCGTCGCGCACGCCGGCGATGATGTCGTCCAGGACGGTCATCACTCACCCCCGCGTATCGCGCGCGTCGTACGACGTGGTCTCACGCGGTCAGAGTGCCACAGCGACGCAGGCTTGGCTCAGCCGACCCCGGGCGGGGTGCCTAGCCCGCGCCCGAGGCGAGATAGGGCACGAAGTTGCGGACGACAGCGAACACCATGACGACGAGGAGCACGACGATCGGCGCGATGCGGGCGAAGGACTGCCGCCGCGGTGTCAGCGCTGGCGTGATTCCGGTCCATGCGCGCCGCAGCCACAGGGCCCACATGACGATGAGCACCGGAGCGAGGATGACGAAGAGCGCGTTGTGATCGAATGCGCCGGCGATGTCGCCGTTGGCGAGCGCGTGCGTGGCGCGCAAGCCGCCGCAGCCCGGGCAGTCGATGCCGAAGAGCGCGAGGGTCGGGCACATCGGGTAGTGACCGGGCTCGTTGGGATCGACCACGCGGATGTAGGCCGTCGCGGCGACGACGCCGACCGCGGTGCCCACCGGAGCCAGCAGCCTGCGGGCGCGCGGGCGCGCGTCCACGCGCGGCTCGGCGGCGACCGGGGCGACTGTCACATCGGCAGACTACGTCACTGCGCCCCGGGTGCACCGTTGACGCGTGCAATCCGGGCCGGATGGCACCGGCTCCGGCGTCAGGTCGACGCGGCGAGGGGGACGCCGACGCGGAAGCACGCGCCGCCCTCCGGCGCGTCCCCCGCGGATGCCCAGCCGCCCATGCCGGTGGCGAGGCGTCCGACGAGGGCCAGGCCCAGGCCCGTGCCGACCGGACGCAGGCCGCGATAGCGCTCGTGCAGGATCCCCGGCTCGAACGCCACGTCGCGGTCCTCGATGGAGATTCCCGGTCCGGAGTCCCGCACCTCGATGACTCCCCAGCGGGCATCGCTGTCGCGTGTGCCGGCCATGACGATCACCCCGCCGGCGGGCGTGACCCGCAGCGCGTTCTCAGCCAGGTTGTCCAGCACCTGCCGCAGGCGCATCGGGTCGGCGCGCACGATCAACCGCTCAGCCGGTGCGTCGACCTCCAAGCGGACATCGGCGCGCCCGCACCGGTCGCGCCAGACCTCGGAGGCATCGCGCAGCATGGCCGCGAGGTCGACATCGATGCACTCGACGACGAAGTCGTCCGCGCGCAGCCGGGCGAGATCGAGCAGGTCGCTGACCAGTCGATCGAGTCGCTCCGCCTCCGCGGCCATGACCGCCCCCGTGCGCGGGACGTCCTGCGTGGGCACGAGCCCGTCGGCCAGGGCCTCGGCGTACCCGCGCACCGAGGTGATGGGGGTGCGCAGCTCGTGGGAGACCGACAGCAAGAACTCGCGCTGACGGCCCTCGGACACCGCGAGCGCGGTCGCCAGGCGGTTGAGGGCGTCGGCGATGTCCGCGACCTCTCCCGGGCCCTCCGGTCGCACGTGGATGCTGCGGTCGCCGCGGCCGAGGCGCTGCGCGGCATCCGCGGCCCGGCGCAGCGGCGTCGTGAGCCAGGCGCCCGCGGCGAGCGCGATCGCGACCGCGATCGCCAGGCCGATGAGCAGTGCCACGAGCAGCCGCACGATCACCTCCGTCGCGGTGCCGCCGGCGACCGATGAGGGCTGGATGACGATGACGCCGATGCCCGGCTCGAAGGGGCGGCCGACGACGATCACGGGTCCGGCTGAGGTGTCCGCGCGCGACTCGATGCCGTCGCCGGAGGTCACGGCGTCCACATCGGCGGTCGTCACGCCCTCCGGCAGCTCGATCGCGCCCGGACCGACGACGTACGCCGTGACCTGCTCGGCCTGGAGCACCCCGGCCACGCGCGGCGGCAGGACGTAGTTGCCGCCCCGATCGACGCGCAGCGAGGTGGCGGTGATGTCGGCGATCCGGGCGAGCTCGGCTGTCGCGACCGCCTCGGCGTTGCTGCGGATCAGCGGCAGTGAGACCAGGGCCGCGACCACCGCGGCGATGGTCGCCACGGATACGGCGAGCAGCACGGTGGCGGGCAGCACCCGCAGGCGCCGGGATCCTGACGGCGCGGGCGTGCTCGCGTCCGGGACGCTCACGGTGCCTCTGCCGAGTAGCCGACCCCGCGCACGGTGCGCACCGGGCTCGCGTCGCCGAGCTTGGCGCGCACCTGCGCGATGTGGACGTCCACCGTGCGCGTGCCCACGACGGCGGAGTAGCCCCACACCTCCTCGAGCAGCAGATCGCGGGTGATCACGCGTCCGGGACGAGCCATGAGATAGGCCAGGAGATCGAACTCCGTCGCCGTGAGCACGACGTCCTCGCCGTCGACCGTGACCCGACGGCCCGCACGATCCAGCGTGACGCGGCCGAGGGTGATGACGTCCGCGGGTTCGTCCGTGCGCGCATGACGCAGGGCCACCTTGACGCGCGCGACCACCTCGCGAGGGCTGAAGGGCTTGGTGATGTAGTCGTCGGCGCCCATCTCCAGGCCGAGCACGCGATCGATCTCGTCGTCGCGCGCCGTGCAGAACAGCACCGGCGTCCAGTCGCCCTCGGCGCGCATCCGCCGGCAGATCTCCGTGCCGTCCATGCCCGGGAGGCCGACGTCGAGGATGACCGCGTCGGGGCGGCGCTGGTGCACGGCGTCGAGCCCGCCGGGGCCGTCGGATGCGACGGCGACGTCGAAGCCGGACCTGTCGAGGTACAGGCGCAGGACGTCCGCGATGGGCGCTTCGTCCTCGACGACGAGGATGAGGGGACGGCGCTGGTCAGCGGTCAATGCGCTACGAGGACGCGTGCTGGGTCTTCTTGCCCAGCCCGGCGGCCTTCATGACCCCGCCGACGATCGCGCCCAGGACGACGATGCCGACACCGACCCAGAAGATCGGCCACTGCCCGATGACCAGGGCGACCGTGGAGACGGTGAAGCCCACGACGATGAGGACGACGAGCGTCCACGCGGCGGGAGTCGATCCGTGGCTGCCGGCGCTCATCTGTCCTCCTCCGAGTGGGGGCCTGCGGCTTCCATTGAACCAGGGTCCGCCCCGTCGGCGATCGTCGGATCCTCGCCGCGGTCGAGGGCATCCCAGGTGGCCGCCGCGCTGGGGGCGGCCCCGGCGGACGGCCGGGAGTAGCGGGCGCCCAGCCGAGGCCACGACGGGCCCTCGACGAGCGCGAGCAGCCCGCAGACCATGAGCGCGAGACCGGACACCGTCGCGATCAACCACCAGGCCGAGACGGCGACCGACGTCGGGACGGCATCGGTGCGCGCGCCGAGTGCGGCGTCGACGAAGGCTCCCCCGCCCCCGGTCGCCACCTCCGTGAAGGCGAACGCCACGCCCGTGACCCCGGCGACGCCGCCCGCGAGGAGCACCGCCGCGCCCGTGACGCGCCGACCCCATGTCCGCGTGGCGAGCAGGCCGGCGATCGCCGCAAGGCCCACCCAGCCCATCGCCGCACCCAGGGGCACGAGATCGCGTCCGGTGAGCGCGACTTCGCGGCCCGGGGAGCCGGCCGTCTCCTCGCCGGCGAAGACGGGAACCTGCGCGAGCACCCACGTCGCGTTGTAGGCCACGATGATGCCGACCGATCCCAGCAGCAGGACCAGGATGACGATGGGGAATCTCCTGCGGATCATCAGTCGGCGATCCCTCGCAGGGTGCCGGCGATCGCGACGGCGCGCAGCACCGCGGCGGCCTTGGCTCGGCATTCGGCATCCTCCGACGCCGGATCGGAGTCGGCGACCACACCGGCGCCGGCTTGCACATACGCCGTGTCCCCGCGGATGAGCGCCGTGCGGATCGCGATCGCGGTGTCGAGGTCGCCGGCGAAGTCGACGTAGCCGACGATGCCGCCGTACAGGCCTCGGCGCGCGGGCTCGAGGTCATCGATGATCGACATCGCGCTCGGCTTGGGCGCCCCGGACAGCGTGCCCGCGGGGAACGTCGCGCCCAGCGCATCGAGCGCCGAGCGACCCTCGGCCAGCTGGCCGACGACCGTCGACACCAGGTGCATGACGTGCGAGTAGCGCTCCACCTGCATGAACTCCACGACCTCGACCGTGCCGGGCGCGCACACGCGGCCGAGGTCATTGCGACCGAGATCGACGAGCATGAGGTGCTCGGCCCGCTCCTTGTCGTCCGCGAGCAGATCCTCCACCAGGTGCGCGTCCTGCTCGGCCGTCGCCCCGCGAGGACGCGTGCCGGCGATGGGGTGCACCCGACACCTGCCCTCGTGCACGGTGACCAGGGCCTCCGGCGAGGAGCCGACGATGTCGAAGTCGACGTCGCCGCCGTCGAGCGCGGGGACGCGCAGGAGGTACATGTAGGGGCTGGGGTTGGTCACCCGCAGGACGCGATAGACGTCCAGCGCGCTGGCCGGGCATGCCGCATCGAAGCGCTGGGATACGACGACCTGGAAGGCATCGCCAGCCCGGATGTGCTCCTGCGCGACGAGAACGCTGCCCTGGAAGTCCGCCGATGCGGTGCGGTCAACCACGCTCGCGCTCGCCTGGGGGTCGTAGGTGGCGACCGTCGAGGGAGCGGGCTTGCGCAGGTCCCGCTCCATCGCGTCCAGGCGCAGGATCGACTCCTGCCAGGCCTCGTCGATGCGCTCGTCGGAGTTGTCGACGTTGATGGCGTTGGCGATGAGCAGCACCGTGCCGTCGGCATGATCGAGGACTGCGAGGTCGGTGGCG
>JALQSY010000012.1 GCA_023264215.1 Candidatus Nanopelagicales bacterium | reverse complement strand
GTGGGGTGCGACAGGTAGGGCGACGTGCGCCGGAGGTCGACCGGCAGGCCGGACGTCGCGGGCTCCGGGACCTCGGGGGCCAGGTCGATCCCCAGGGCACCGAGGAGGCGTTCGAGATCGGACACCGTCGTGGTCTCGTCGACGGTGATGCCGATCGTGTCCGCGTCGACCCTCCTGATGTTGATGCCCGCCGCCAGCGCCGCGGCCACGAGTTCGTCTGCGCGCGCGGGCACGCGCACGGTCACGGTGTCGAAGAGCTCGGGGTCCAGGACGGTCAAGCCGGCGTGCGTCATCGAATCCGCGAGCCGCAGGGCGTGGCCCCGGACGCGAGCTGCGATAGCGCGCAGCCCCTCGGGGCCGTGGTAGGCGGCGTACATCGCGGCGACCACCGCGAGGAGCACCTGCGCGGTGCAGATGTTGCTCGTTGCGCGCTCGCGCCGGATGTGCTGCTCGCGGGTCTGCAGGGCCAGTCGGTACGCCGGGCGACCCTCGGCGTCCACGGAGACCCCGACCAGTCGACCGGGCAGCGATCGCTCGAGGCCCGCGCGCACGCTCATGAAGCCCGCGTGCGGTCCGCCGAAGCCCAGCGGCACGCCGAAGCGCTGCGCAGAGCCGATGCAGATGTCGGCGCCCATCTCCCCCGGGGGCGTGAGCAGGGTGAGCGCGAGCAGGTCGGTGGCGACCACGGTCCCGATGCCCCGCTCCCGCGCCGCGGCGATGATCGGCCGGATGTCGCTGATCTGCCCGGACGTCCCCGGGTAGGACAGCAGGACCCCGAAGACGTCGTCGTGGAGCTCGACCGCGAGTCCGGCGCGATCGACGACTCGCACCTCGATGCCCAGCGGCTCTGCGCGGGTCGCGAGCACGGCGATCGTCTGCGGGTGCGTGTCGGCGTCGACCAGGAAGACGTGGCCGTCACCGGTCCGGTGCAGCAGGCCCATGCCCTCGGCCGCCGCGGTGGGCTCGTCGAGCAGGGACGCCGGCGCGACGGGCAGCGCCGTGAGGTCCTCGATGACGGTCTGGAAGGCCAGGAGGGCCTCGAGGCGCCCCTGGCTGATCTCGGGCTGGTAGGGCGTGTAGGCGGTGTACCAGGCGGGGCTCTCGATGACGTTGCGGCGGATGACCGCCGGGGTGTGGCAGTCCTGGTAGCCCAGTCCGATCATGGAGGTCAGGCGCTGGTTCGCGGCGGCCAGATCGCCCATGATCTCCGCCAGCTCGGCCTCGGAGACGGCCTCGGGCACCGCAAGTCCGTCGGTCCAGCGGATCGCGTCGGGCACGACGTCGTGCAGGAAGTGCTCCATGGACCGGTAGCCCACGGCGTCGAGCATCGCGTCGATGTCGCGCGCGCGGGGGCCGATGTGGCGCTGGCTGAAGGTGGCGTCTGCCATGGCTGCTCCTGGCAACTCGAAGGTCAGGCGCACGGCGTACGCCCGACCCCCTCTGGTCTCGCGGGACACCGCGACCTGAGAGCTTCGCCGCCCGGGGGCGACTTGCACCGTCGGTGGGGTGGCACGCCACCCTCTCTCCAGAGTTGCCTCCCCAGCGCGGTTCGCTGTGCCTGAGAGTTTCCGGGGCGGTTGCTCCTTCGGCGCCCGGGTCTCCCCGGGTCTCTCCCGCGCTGGGTCTAGCAGCGACGCCAGCCTAGCGCAGGCCGGCTGGGGACGCGTTAGCCGGCGGTGCGGCGCGCCGCGCGGCGCAGGGACAGTTCGTCGTCGGTGGCACGGAGCTCGGCCGCGCTATCCGCGGGCTCCCCCGGGAGGGACGCGAGCTGGCCCTCGACCTCCTGCCAGACGCGGCCCACGGCGATGCCGAAGACTCCCTGGCCCCCGCGGACCAGGTCGATGACCTCGTCCTCGCTGAGGCACTCGTAGATCGAGGCGCCGTCGCTCATGAGCGTGATGCGCGACAGGTCGTCGCCTCCGCGATGCTCCAGGTGCTCGACGGCGGTGCGGATGTTGGCGAGCGAGACGCCCGTGTCGATGAGTCGCTTGACGATGCGCAGGACCAGGATGTCGCGGAAGGAGTACAGGCGCTGGGTGCCCGAGCCCGACGCGGGCCGGATGCTCGGCTCGACCAGCCCTGTCCGCGCCCAGTAGTCCAGCTGTCGGTAGGTGATCCCGGCCGCCGCGCACGCGATGGGACCTCGGTAGCCGAGGTGCACCGCCGCGGACTGGATCGACTCCTCCGGGAACAGGGCGGGCTGATCGACCGTGGCGGGCATGTCGACCGAGGGGACCGCGTGCTCGGGGAGTCGCATCCGGGTTCCTCCACCCTGTCGCCCGGGACCCTTGACGGGCCCTGTGCCGCCCTCGGCGAGAGCGGACTGCAACGTTAGGGCGCAGGGCACCCCATGGTCAACGCGACCCGCCGTTGCCTACGAGTCCGATCCGAAGTCCTCGGGCGTGACCTGATCGAGGAACTCGCGGAACTTCTCGACCTCGTCCTCCTCGTCCTCGCCCTCGTCCGGGATGAGGACGCCGGCCTCGTCGAGCACATCCTCCGCGACGTCGATCGGACTCGCCGTCCGCAGGGCCAGGGCGATGGCATCCGAGGGTCGCGCGCTGACGACGGCTCCATCGCCGAGGTCGAGTTCGGCGTAGAAGACGCCGTCCTCGAGACGGGTGATGCGCACCCCCACCAGGGAGCGGCCCACTCCGTCGAGCACGTCCTTGAGCAGGTCGTGTGTCAGCGGGCGCGGCGGGACGACGCCCTGCTGCACGTACGCGATGGCGGTTGCCTCGTGGGCGCCGATCCAGATGGGCAGGTACTTCTCGCCGTCGACCTCGCGCAGCAGCACGATGGGCTGATTCGAGGGCATCTCCACCCGGACGCCGAGGACCTCCACCCGCTTCATGAGTCGAGACTAGACGACCGCTGCCGCACGAGGGCGACGTGGAGGTCCAGCAGGTGGGCAAGGAGTTGGGCAGTCAGCTGCCGCTGCTCGATGACGGGCAGTTGCGCCCTCCTCGGTGCCATCGCCTGCTGCACCAGGCCGACCTCGCGGTCCGCGGCCGCGCGGAAGGCGCGCAGGTGGCGGGGCTCGATGCCGAACTCGGCCAGGCTCGCGACGAGCCGGCAGATCTCCACGGCCGTGGCGTCCAGATCCACGACCAGGCCATGGGCGACGAGATCCTTCAGCACCGACGGGTCCACTCCCCCGCGCTGGGCCACCTCCGCCGCGGACATCGCGCGCGCACGCCCTTGGCGGACCCGCGACGGGTCGACCGCTCCTGTCGACGCGGACGTCTCGGCCTCGAGAACCCGGTCGCGGATGACCGCGAGCGGGAGGAACTCATCGCGCTGCAGGCGCAGGATCCGGCGTAGCTGCTCGACGTCCGCGTCCGCATAGCGACGACTGCCCCGGGCGGTGCGCAGGGGCGTCAGCAGTCCCTCGTCCTCGAGGTAGCGGATCTTCGACGCGGTCAGGTCGGGGAACTCCTCGCTCAATTCGGCCACCACGGAACCGATCGGGCGGAGGGAGCTCATGACGCCTCGGGGTCCCCTCCGACCAGGTAGGCGAACCGGTACTTGCCGATCTGCACCTCATCCCCCGGGTTCAGAGCAGCCTCCTCGATGCGCTCGCGGTTGACGTAGGTGCCGTTGAGGCTGCCGACGTCGCGCAGGAGCCAGCCGGAGGCCATGCGCCGCAGTTCCGCGTGCTGCCGGCTGACGGTCACATCATCGAGGAACAGGTCCGAGTCCGGTTCGCGTCCTGCGGTGACCAGGTCGCCGACGAGCAGGTACGACGTTCCCGCACCGGCACCGCGCTGCACGACCAGGACCGCCTCGCCCGGGCCGACGCCGGCCGCGATGCCCGACCCGATCGGCGGCAGGGAGCCGCTCGATCCCGGCCCTGCCATGCCCACCGAGGTGACGTCGTGGGCGACGGGAGTGCCGCACACGCGACAGAATCGATCGCCAGGATCGACGGCGTGGCCGCAGTCAGGCATCGCCTCGTCACTCTCCGATCAGCGCGCGGTACCCGGCCGCGTCGAGCGTGGCCTCGGCATCGCCGGAGACACGCACCTCGATCATCCAGCCCTCGCCGTACGGCTGGCTGTTCACGGTGTCCGGGGCATCGGTCAGGGCGGAGTTGACGGCGGTGACCTCCCCGGAGACCGGTGCGTAGATCTCGCTCACGCTCTTGGTCGACTCCACCTCCCCGCAGGGCTGGCCCGCGGTGACCGCCTGACCGACCTTGGGCAGGTCGACGTAGACGATGTCCCCGAGTGAGTCCTGGGCGTAGTCCGTGATGCCGAACCTGATGACGCCGCCGTCACCATCGGCGATCCACTCGTGCTGCTCGGTGAATCGCAGGCCCTCGGGCACCTCGGACATGTTCGCTCCATCCCTTCGTCGGCGGACACGCGGCGGTGCCCTCGCCGCTGAACCTAGCCGCCGGGCACGCGCGCAGCAAGGACGCGACGCGCCTGCTCGATGTAGAGCAGCGCCGAATACCAGTACAGCGCGGTGCCCCAGATCACGAACGCCCACCCCAGGGCCCCCAGGACCTGCTCCCAGGTCGCCGCTCCGGCACCGACCAGGACGAAGGGGAAGCCCCAGTACAGCGCGAAGGTGGCAGCCTTGCCGAGATAGTGCACGGGCAGCGCCACGAGCCCGCGTCGGCGAAGCGCGGGGACGAGCGCGAGCAGCAGCGCCTCCCTGGCGGCGAGCAGGATCACCAGCCACCACGGGATGAGGTCGCGCAGCGCGAGCCCGATCAGGGTGGCGGCGATGGTGAGGCGGTCGACGAGGGGGTCCAGCAGGCGCCCCAGCCTGGTCGTCTGGCCGGTCCGACGCGCGATCACCCCATCGGCCCAGTCGGTCACGCCCGACACGGCCAGCACGGCGACGCCCCACAGGTCGGCCTGGGCGACCAGGATCAGCCACAGGAAGACCGGGATGAGCAGCAGGCGAGCGATGCTCAGCGCGTTGGGGACCGTGAGGATCCGGTCCTCGCCCCGTCTCATGCCGAGCGCCTGCGTCCGACGACGAGGAATCCGCCCAGGACGATGAGCGCGAGACCGCCGAGGCTCGCGGCCGCGGCGCTCACCGCGGCGGACTGCAGCGCGACGCCTGCGCCCGGCACTCGATACTCCAGGCGCAAGGCGGCCTCGGGAGCCGGCTCGGAGTCCGCGCGCATGAGCACGAGCGTTCCCGAATCCAGCATCGAGGCGGGGATCTCGGGGTTCGTCCCGCCGGCCTGCGCCGACCACAGGCCCTGGGTCTGCGGAGCTGCCGGGATACGGGATCCGGGCACCGACACCGTGGACCAGGTCCCTTCGCCGTCCGCAGGCTGGACGGCGACCGAGTACGGCACGGCGTCGAGATAGGAATTGACCGAGTCCACCGGTGCGACCCCGAGGAAGCCGGCGGCGTCCGTCGACATGGCCGCGACGAGTGACAGCGTTCCGACGCGTTCGGTGAGCTGCTGCGCGCTCGTTCCTGCGACCGCCAGCCACTGGTCGACCCACGGCGGCTGTTCGGGTGCGATGAGTCGGGCGCGTACGTCGTCGACCACGACCGCGCGATCGTCCGGGGCTGCCTGCAAGGTCCCGAGGGGCTGCGCGACGACGCCCGTGCGGCCGACGCTGGACTCAATCGCCGCCGCTGTGACGGCCGCCGGCAGGGCGGTGAGCATCAGGATGGTTCCGAGGACGACGGCGATGACGCCGAGGGACACGCGAATTGCGCCCCAGGTGGTCATGCCCGCGGCGTGACCGTGAGGATCCCCAGGCACATCTCGTCGGTGGTGCCCTCGCCCCAGGTGATGTACCTCGGCTCCGACCCGGCCAGCGCCGGGAGCTGTCGACGCAGTTGAGCGTCGTGCGTGCAGGTCACGGTGATGGTGTCGCCCTTATCCAGGTCGATCGGCTTCGGCAGCGGACGCGATCCCTGGTTGTCGAAGTCCCAGGCATCGATGTCGAGCAGTTGCATCTGGCGACCTGTGCCCTCGTTGGCCACGAGTGAGATCTCGCGTCCGAGCAGGTGCATGTGTCCTGCCGAGGCATAGACGGTGACATCCTCGTTGAGGGTGTGGGTGCACGACTGGGTCGCGCCCGCACGGGGGTTCACCAGGTCGCCGTCGCAGATGAGCTGCAGGCCCCAGATGGTGCGCAGCGACTCGCCTCCGAAGCGCTTGATCGTGTCCTCGACAGCCGCCTCGCGATCGCACAGCGGCCCGTCCTCGTCGGGCAGGCACGGAAGCTCGACCGGACCCGGGAACAGCATGGTCTCCAAGGGCTTCAGGTCGGCATTGCCAGGGACCGTGCGCAGCCGTACGCTCGTGCTGTCGGGTCCGTCGCCGGCGAGCAGGTTGTAGTGCACCTGCAGGATGACGCTACTGCCCTTCTCGAGGAAGACGCCGGTTCCCTCGGGGTAGCGCGCCTCGCGTCCTCCCGGTGCCCATGCCGCGAGCCAGGGCGCCGAGTCCAAGGAGCGCACCGCATCCCCGCCGACCGCGGGAAGATCCGGTCCCCCGAAGCAGCTCCAGCCCTGGCCGGGGTCGTCGGCGTCGCGCTGCTCGGCCGCCTGGATCTGTGCCGAGCGGACCCGGTACAGGATCGCGTGGTGCACCACCGCGGCGTTGTCCGGCACGAAGCGCACGCCCGTGATGAACCGGTCCTCCGGTACGCCGGTGTCGAGCAGGAAGCAGCGATAGTCGTCTGTGGCGGGCCCGGCGCTGGTCGGGGTGTAGGGCTCCGCCAGGCCCACGGTCACGATCCCGTCCGCCGCGATCTGCGCCGCGGCGGGTGCCTCGTCCGCGGGGGCGGCCGACGTGGTCTCTTCCGCGGGGGCCTGCGACGGAGTGCTCGAGTCCCGCGGGAGCGCGCTGCAGGCGACGAGGGCGAAGGCCACGATCGCGGCGCTGGCCGCGTACGCACAGCGACGTCGGATTCGCGGGGTCATGCGAGCATGCTACGCGATCGAGCGTACGTCGCGACCGCGACGGCGGCGGCGACGTTGAGGGAGTCTTCGGGATCGCGCATTGGGATCGCGCAGCGGCGCCATGCGCGGTTCAGGACAGCCTCGCTCAGTCCGGGACCCTCCGAGCCGAAGGCGAGCGCGACCGGCTCGGCCCGGCACTCCCCCAGCGCGTGCTCGAGATCGCTCGGGCCATCGGGGGTCAGCGCGATGAGTCGACGGGATTCGGCGAGCGCCTCGATGGTGGCCCCCCATGCGTCGCTCCGGGCCCATTGGCAGCGCAGCACGGAGCCCATGGACGATTTCACCGCCTTGCGGTACAGCGGGTCGGCGCAGCCGGGCGACAGGACGACCCGGTCGATCCCCTGGACGACGGCGGATCGGATCGCCAGGCCGACGTTGGTCGGATCCACGAGATCCTCGAGCACCAGGACGTCCCCGTGCCCCGCGAGCAGTTCCGCCGCGCTCAGGGGAGCAGGACGCGACACGGCCGCCAGCGCGCCGCGGTGCACGCGGTAGCCGGTGATGCTCTCGACCACGGAGCGCTCGGCGACGTAGACCGGTGCGTCGATCGAGGCGAGCGAGGCATCGAGCCGCGGCAGCCAGCGCGGCTCGGTGAGCACAGCGTGGAAGTGCAGGCCCGCGCGAGCGCAGCGGTCGATGATGAGGTGACCCTCCGCCATGAACAGGCCCCGCTCGGGCTCGATGCGCTGACGAAGATCCATGTCGGTCAGCTCGGTGAAGAACTCGATCCGAGGGTCCGCGGCGTCGGTCACCGGGCGGGGGTCGATCCTCACGGCGGTGCCGAACCCCGTGAGGCCTCCTGCTCCACGAGCGCGTCCCGGTCAGAGAGCCGCCCGAGACCGCGTGCGGCCTGCGCCATGCGCGGGTGGCGCGCGAACTGCTCCTCGTGGCGAGCGATGAAGGCCCAGTAGCCGGCCGTCACGGGGCAGGCCTGCGGACCGACGCGGTGGTCCGGCCGGTAGGCGCACCCGCGGCAGAAGTCAGTCATGCGCTTGATGTAGGCGCCCCCTGCTGCGTAGGGCTTGGTTGCCATCCGGCCCCCGTCGGCATGAAGCGCCATCCCGACGACATTGGCGGCCATGACCCAGGGGTAGGCGTCGACATACTGCGCGGTGAACCACTCGGTCGTCTCTCGCGGGTCGTACCCGTGCTGGAGCGCCCAGTTGCCGAGCACCATGAGCCGGATGATGTGGTGGTTCCAGCCGTACGTCCGCACCTCACGCAGTGCCGTGGACAGGCAGCGCGCGCTCACCGTCGTGTCATCGAGCTCGGAGAACCACGCGGGAAGCGGCTCGCGGGCATCGAGTGCGTTCGAGGTCGCGACGTAGTCCGGGCCGAAGTGCCAGTACAGGTGCCAGACGTAGTCGCGCCACCCCATGACCTGGCGCACGAAGCCCTCGACGCTCTCCAGGGGTGCCTCGCCCCTGGTCCAGGCCTGCACGACGCGGTCGATGACCTCCACGGGGTCGAGCAGGCCGAGGTTCATCGGCACGGACAGCAGCGAATGGGCCATCGTCCAGTCGGCCACCAGTGCGGCGTCCTCGTAGGGACCGAAGAGCACCAGCCGGTGGGCGATGAAGTCGTCCAGCACCGCCAGGGCCTCTTCGCGGGTGACGGCGAAGCGACGGGGCCCGTCGTCGCCCGAGAAGCGGAGCCCCTCGTCGGCCCAGCGATCCAGATCGGCGCGCACCTGCGCGTCGATGTCATCCTCGACCGGCCACCAGGGCTCGGGCACGCCGAGGGTGACGGCGCCCTTGGGTGGGGGCAGGCGGTTGTCGGCATCGAAGTTCCACCGGCCGCCGACGGGCTCATCCCCGTCCATGAGGATCCCCGTGCGCCGCCGAGTGTCGCGGTAGAAGTCCTCCAGCCGCAGCGTCCGTCGGTTCGACACCCAGTCGGCGAAGTCAGCCTCACTGGTGACGAAGCCGCGTGACGGCAGGACGCGCACGGGGCGACTCTCGGCAATCGCACCGACGAACGCGCGTGCGGGCCAGCTGGTCGGGCTGATGACGCTGAGATCCGCGTCGATCGAGTCCAGCGCCTCTCGGTAGGTGTTGCTGCGCACGTACACCGCCCGGTCCTGCAGTTCGCGGGCCCGGTGACGCATCGCCGACAGCATCAGGTGAGCCTTCTGCCGGTGGTACGGACGGCGCGCGAAGGCCGCGCGAGACTCGATGAGCAGCACCGAAAGATCATCGGGGTGGCCGCCATCGTCGTCCAGGAAGTGCGGTCCGAGCTGATCGCCGAAGATCCATCGCATGTGCGTCACCTACAGCGCCCGCGCCGACCAGCGCCCGTCACGGCGCTCGATGTGCAGCGGGATGCCGTACGCCGCGGACAGCGCCTCGTTGGTCAGCACGTCGTGGACCGGTCCCTGTGCCACTGCGACTCCCGCACGCAGCAGCAGCGCGTGGGTCACACTCGCCGGGATCTCCTCGACATGGTGCGTGACCAGCACCGTCGTCGGAGCTGCGGCATCCGCGGCCATGGCCGACAGGCGCGCCACGAGTTGCTCCCGTCCGCCCAGATCAAGTCCGGCGGCCGGCTCGTCGAGCAGCAGGATCTCCGGATCGGTCATGAGCGCGCGGGCGATGAGCGTCCGCTTGCGCTCCCCGTCGGAGAGGGTTCCGAAACGGCGCGCGGCGAGCTCGCTCATGCCCATCAGGCGCAGGAGGCGTTCGGCGCGGCGGATATCCGCCTCGTCGTACTCCTCCCGCCAGCGTCCGGTGATCCCCCACGACGCCGTGACCACGACGTCACGGACCTGCTCGCGTGCCGGAATCGCATCGGTCACTCCGGCTCCGACCCATCCGATCATGGGCCGCAGGTCGAACACATCGCTCATTCCCATGGTCTCCCCGAGGATGCGAGCGGTCCCGACCGTCGGGTGCTGGCGGGTGGCGGCGATGGACAGCAGCGTGGACTTGCCCGCGCCGTTGGGGCCCAGCAGCACCCAGCGCTCGTCGTCGCGCACCTGCCAGGTGAGGTCGGACAGGATCCAGGTCGAACCGCGCCGGACGCCGACCGAATCGAAGTCCACGACGATGCCCACGCGACCAACCTAGAGGGCGGGCGGGTCGGGACCGGACGGCGCATCGGCCCCCTCGCCTAGCCTGTGGGCATGGACACGCCGGGCCCTCCGCTGGCGCGCTTTCCGAGCCTGGCGATCGGCGAGGCGCCGTGGCGCGCCGCTCGCGCGGCGGCGACGGTGGGTGCGCTCGCCAACGGCCTGGTCGCTCCCGACTCCGCGCTCGACGCTCTCACGGCCCTCGGCGTGCCGCACGGCGGATGGTGGGACATCGTCGCCGGCATGCGCCGGGCCGGAGTGTGCGTCCTGCGCCTGCCGCGCCCCGGCGACGCGCGCGGCCTGGCGCTCCCGCGGGATGCGGCCGCCGACGCCGCCCTGGGCTGGGCCGCGGCCGGGGGCGCGTCGGCGTGGCTCGTCCCCGGCCGGGCCGGGTCCTGGACGCGCCATGACCTTCCCGCGGGTGCGCTCGGCGTGCGTGATCCAGCCGAGGCCGACCAGCGATTGCGCGGTGAGGTCGTGCGGGCGGCGCACGTCACCGATGCCCTCTCCCCTGCGATCGGCGACGGAGACGAGCGGCGATCACTCGAGCGGGTCGTCGACTCCTGGATCCTCGGACCGCCCGCGATGCCCGCGGAGCGGCGCGTCCTCGCATCCACCGGGCTGCGCATCCTGCTGGCCCTCGGACACGTCGAGCAGGGCCCGGTCGGTGTCGACGCCTCCGGGCTCGAGCGCGCTGCCCGGGACGCGGTCGAGTCCGCGTACTCGACGGACTCGCGCAACGGCTAGGCTCGCCGCGTGGACGGCACCCTCCTCGCCATCCTCAGCGGCCGGGATCGGCCGGGCGTGACCGCCGCGGTGTTCGAATCCCTGCGGCACACCCGATGCGAGGTCCTCGATGTCCAGCAGATCGTGGTTCGCGGGCGACTGATCCTGGCGTTCCTTCTCGGCCTGTCAGCGGTCGACGTGGGCGACGCACGCGCGACGCTGCACGCGGAAGCGGCGCGTCTGGGCATGGAGGTGGAGACGGTCCCGGGTGCCAGCATCACGCGCAAGGACCCCGACCGACGACGCATCCACGTGACGATGATGGCCGAACGGCTCACGCCCGGTGCCGTGGCCGAGCTGTCCCAGCGCATGGCCTCGCGAGGATGGAACATCGATCGGATCAGGCGCATCGCCTCCTACCCGGTGACCGCGGTCGTCTTCGAGGCCTCCGGAGAGGACATCGCGGACCTGCGGCGAGAGCTCTCCGAGGCGGCGGCCGAACTCGGCGTCGATGTCGCCGTGCAGCACGCGGGGCTGGATCGGCGCGGACAGCGCCTGATCGTCATGGACGTGGATTCCACGCTGATCCAGGACGAGGTCATCGACCTTCTCGCCGAGGAGGCCGGGGTCGGACCGCAGGTGGCAGACATCACCGAACGCGCGATGCGCGGCGAGATCGACTTCGCCGAATCCCTCTCCGCCCGCGTGGCCCTGCTGCGCGGACTGCCCCACCAGGCGCTCGAAGCCACCGCCTCGCGCATCCGACTGACTCCGGGAGCGCGGACACTGTGCCGCACGCTGCGTCGGCTGGGCTTTCGCGTCTGCCTCGTCTCGGGCGGATTCACCGAGGTCATCGCCCCCCTGGCGAGGGACCTCGAGGTCGACGGGCTGCGCGCCAACACCCTCGAGGTCGTCGATGGAGTGATCACGGGCCGCCTCGTGGGCGACATCATCGACCGCGACGGCAAGCGGGCTGCGCTGGTGGACTTCGCTGAGGAGTTCGGCATACCGCTGCCGCGCACGATCGCCATCGGCGATGGCGCGAACGATCTCGACATGCTCGACGCGGCGGGGCTCGGGATCGCATTCAACGCCAAGCCGGTCGTCCGCGCCGCCGCGGACACCAGTCTCAACGCTCCCTACCTCGACTCGGTGCTCTTCCTCCTCGGGATCACGCGCGAGGAGATCGAGGAGGCAGACGCCGACGATCACGCCGTCGCGCGCGGGACGGCGAACACCACGAGCTCGGCCGAAGACTGATCGGCCCAGGCCCGCGGAAACGCCACGACGCCGATGCCAGCGGTGGGGTACTTGGCAGACAGCCGGACGCATGCGGGCGCGTCGCGGTCACGGCACATCGACATGGCGTAGTCCTCGATGCCCGGGTTGTGCCCGACGATGAGCGCCGTCCGCGCTGCGGGATCGAGCTCCGCCACGACTGCGGGCAGCTGCTCGCCCCAGTCGAGATAGATGCGCGAGTCGGTGTCGACCGCGCCCAGCACCAGTCCGGGCGAGATCAGGTCGAGGGTCTGCTGGGCGCGCACCGCGGGCGAGACCTTGACGACATCGATCCGGGGACATGCCGCGCGGAGCCAGTCGCGCGCGGCGGACGCATCCCGGACACCCCGGGGCGAGAGCGGACGGTCGGCATCGGGCACCCCGGGCGGGTAGTCCGACTTGGCGTGCCGCATCACGATCAGCGTGCGCACGACTAGGCCCCCTGCGAGTGCACCCCGCCGTCGACGTGGATGATCTCCCCCGTCGTGGCCGGGAACCACTCGGACATGAGCGCCACGCACGCGCGCGCGGCCGGATCCGGATCGTCGAGGTCCCAGCCGAGCGGCGCCCGGCCCTGCCACACGTTCTCGAAGTCGTCGAATCCGGGAATGCTCTTGGCGGCCATCGTGCGGATCGGTCCCGCAGCCACGAGGTTGACGCGAATGCCGTCGGGTCCGAGGTCGCGTGCGAGATAGCGGGCGGTCGACTCCAGGGCTGCCTTGGCCACGCCCATCCAGTCGTATGTCGGCCAGGCAACCGTCGCATCGAAATCCAGGCCGACAACCGAGGAGCCCGCTGTGAGCAGCGGCCTGCACGCGACCGTCAGAGACTTCAACGAATAGGCGGAGACCTCTAGCGCCGTGCTCACATCCGACCACGGTGTCGACAGGAACCGACCGCCGAGCGCGGACTCGGGCGCGAATCCGATGGAGTGGAGAACACCGTCGAGTCCGTCGACATGCGCCCGGACACGGCCCTCGAGTGCATCGAGGTCGCCCTGCGAGGTGACATCGAGTTCGATCACCGGCGCTTCGTGAGGCAGCCGAGACGCGCTTCGCCGGGTGAGCGACAGGGCCCGACCGAAGGAGGTGAGGATCACCGTCGCGCCCTGGTCCTGCGCATGACGCGCCACATGGAACGCGATCGACTGGTCTGTGAGCACCCCGGTGACCAGGATCCGCTTGCCGTCGAGCATTCCCATTCCGATCCTCCTCAGTGGCCCATACCCAGGCCGCCGTCGACGGGGATGACGGCGCCGTTGATGTAGCCGGCGGACGGCCCGGCCAGGAAGCCGACGAGTGCCGCGACCTCCTCCGCCGTGCCGTAGCGCCCGGCGGGGATCTGGGCGAGGATCCCCTCGCGCACATCGTCTGACAGCGCAGCGGTCATGTCCGTGTCGATGAACCCCGGTGCGATCACGTTCGTGGTGATCCCACGTCCTCCGAGCTCGCGAGCCAGGCTCCGCCCGGCACCCACGAGGCCGGCCTTGGCGGCCGCATAGTTGACCTGGCCCGCGGAGCCCAGCGCCCAGACCACGCTGGAGAGCAGGACGATGCGTCCCGATCGAGCCTTGATCATGCCGCGAGCCACCCTGCGGGCGCAGCGAATGGCCCCCACGAGATTCGTCTGGATCACCGCATCGAGGTCGTCGTCGCCCAGCCGCACGAGAAGGCTGTCGCTGGTGATGCCGGCGTTGGCCACCAGCGTCGCGACGGGCCCCCGAGTCTGCTCGATCTCGTCGACGGCGGCATCCACGGACTCAGTGCTGGCCACGTCCATCGTCACCGTCGCCAAGCCGTCCACCGGCGATCCGGACCTGCTGCCGATGACGACATCGTGGCCCTGGGACGCGAGATGGCGCGCGATCGCCAGGCCGATGCCCCGATTGCCACCGGTCACCAGAGCGACGGGCGCGACCTCCGGCATGCCTGGACTCCCCTCGCCCTACGCACTCGGCAGGACACCCCGCAGACGTTAGTGCGTGGAACTCCTCCGCGCGTCAGCGACATGCATGGGACGATCGGTGCATGGCCCAGTGGGAGCTGCGGACGGGGACGGCGGTCGATCGACTGCTGTTCTTCTCCGACGCCGTCGTGGCCGTGGCGATCACCGTGCTCGCGCTCCCGCTGTTCAGCATTCCCGGGCCCAAGGACGGCGAAACGGTCCTCGATGTGCTGTCCGCCAACTCCGGCCAGATCATCACGTTCGTCGTGACCTTCATCGTGATGGCCGTGATGTGGGGCATCCATAACCGGGTCATGAACTCCCTCGATGCCTACAACGGCGTTATCTTCTGGCTCGACATGTTCTGGCTGATCGGCTTCGTTTTCCTGCCCTGGCCATCGACCATGTACGGCAGCGGCGATCATTGGGGATCGACCGACGTGACGCTGTTCTCCAGCGATGGCACCGGTGCCCTCTACTGGTGGACCATGGCATACATCAGCGGCATCGGAACCATCGTGTCGCTCTACATCAACCGCCGACCCGAGTTCATCAAGCCCGTCGATCGCGCCTACTGGGCGGAGCTGCTCAAGACGCGCGCCCGGTTCCGCGGGGCGGCGTTCTTCCTGGTCTTCGTGGTCGCGGGGCTGGCGACCCTGGTCTACCCCTTCCTCGGCTACTGGGCGCTGTTCCTCATCTGGCCCCTCAATGTCCTCATGCAGCCGTCCCGGGAGCAGCGCAGGCAACTCGATGCCATCAGGTCCGCCGGGGGCACGGCGGACTGACCCGGGCCCTGGCGCTGCGGAAAGGGCACATCGGACGTAACGTGGGGGCATGCCTGCCCCACGCCCCCCGGAGGTGCACAGCATCACCGGTGCCGGGGAGTCGCTCACCCACGAGCAGACCGGCAGGACCCGTCGCTACCTCGTCTCCATGACCATCCGCACGGCGTGCGTCCTCCTGGCCATCGTCGTCCCCGGATGGCCCCGGTGGGTGTTCCTGGCCGGCGCGGTGGCGCTGCCCTACCTCGCGGTGGTCGCAGCGAATGCCGGGGTACGCCGGCGCGGCACTCCCCCGCCCGCACCCGTCATCGTCCACCAGCGCATGCTCCCCTCGGGTCCGACCGTTCCCGGGCAGTCACGCTGAACGACCGTTGACCATGTGGTCCCTGCTCCGCTCGCGCCGATGGGTCGCGTTCACCGCCCTGGTCATCGTCGCCATCGTCGCCTTCGGGTTCCTGAGTCGTTGGCAATGGCAGCGCGCCGACGAGGAGCGGAGCAAGCGGGAGGCATGGGTCGCACAGGAGGCCGCCCCGCCATCCACCCTGGCGGACGCGATCGCCGAACCCGTCGAGTGGCAGCCTGTCGCGGTCTCGGGTGTCTACGACCCCGCAACGACCCTCCTGGTCCGCCAGCGTCCGCTGGAGGGTCGCAACGGCTTCTGGGTCATCAGCGCGCTGGACACCGCGCAGGGCCGGATCTGGGTCAACCGCGGCTGGATACCCGCCACCGGTGCCGCGACCGGGGTCGTCGCCGCTCCGAGCGCCCCCGACGGACCGGTCGAGCTGACGGCGCGCATCCGCCTGTCCCCGCGCAGCGAGGGGCCACCGCCCACGGACCTGCCCGACGGCCAGGTGAGCGGTCTGGATCCCGCAGCCCTCGGCGCCGACGTGACGGGCTTCTACCTCGAGGCCGTGGGATCTGCGCCGGATGATCCGGGCGTGGTGCGCCTGCCCGCGCCCGCGATCGACGAGACGCAGAACGTCAGCTACGCCGTGCAGTGGCTGATCTTCGCCACCATCGCCATCTCCGGCTGGTTCTTCTTCCTTCGTCGGGAGGCGCGCGAGGACGAGGCCGCCGAGCGGCTCCGGGAAGGCACCTGATGGACCTGGGGCTATCGGGGCGGACCTACGTCGTCACGGGCGGCTCGCGCGGCCTTGGCTTCGCCACCGCGGCTGCCCTCGCGGGCGACGGCGCCCGCACGATCCTGGTCGCCCGCGAGCAGGACGCTCTCGACGACGCGTGCGCTCGACTGGGCCCCGGGCACCGGTCGTGCCCGGCGGATCTGGGGGACCCGCTGAGCGCTGAGCGGATCGCTGACAATGCCGGCGACATCGACGGAGCGCTGATCAACGTCGGAGGCCCGCCGCCGGGGCGGATCCTGGAGCTCGACGACCGGGCCTGGCAGGCGGCGTTCGACTCCGTGTTTATGGCCTCGATCCGACTGATCCGGGCCTTGGCGCCGCGCATTCGCGAGGGCGGATCGCTGCTCGTCGTGCTGTCCAGCACCGTCAAGGAGCCCATCCCGGGGCTCGGTGCGAGCAGCGGCCTGCGGCCCGGCCTGGCCATGGCGGTCAAGGACGCCTCGTCCGCGCTCGCGCCGAGCGTGCGCGTCAACGGCATCCTGCCCGGGCGCATCGCGACCGAGAGGCTGCGGGAGGTCTATCCGGACGACACCGGATCGGGAATCCCCCTGGGACGTCCGGGCGAGCCGGCGGAGTTCGGCAGGGTCGCCGCCTTCCTGCTCTCCCCCGCCTCCTCCTACGTGACCGGGACGCTCGTCGGGGTCGATGGCGGACTGCTCAGGTCTCCCTGGTGATGGGCGTGGGCGCGGTGCCACCGTCGCGCGCCTGCGCGAACTGCGTGGCATACAGACCGGCGTAGGCGCCGCCGCGAGCGAGCAGTTCCTCGTGCGTGCCGCGCTCCACGATGCGGCCGTCGTCCACGACGAGGATCGCGTCCGCCTGGCGGATCGTCGAGAGCCGATGCGCGATCACCAGTGACGTCCGCCCGAGGAGGGCCTGCGCCAGCGCCTGCTGGACCGCGGCCTCGCTCTCGGAGTCCAGGTGGGCGGTGGCCTCGTCGAGGATGACGATGCGCGGCGCCTTGAGCAGCAGGCGCGCAATCGCCAGGCGCTGCTTCTCACCCCCGGACAGCCGGTATCCCCGGTCTCCCACGACGGTGTTCAGCCCGGCCGGCAGGCTGTCGATCAGGTCCAGGATCCGGGCATCACGCAGCGCGTCCCGGATCTGCTGCTCCGTCGCGTCCGGTCGGGCGAAGCGCAGGTTGGCCTCGATCGTGTCGTGGAACAGGTGCGCATCCTGCGTCACGACACCCACCGCATCACGCAAGGAGGCGAGCTGAAGCTGCCGGACATCGACTCCGCCGACGAGCACCGCACCGGACGTCACGTCGTACAGCCGGGGTACGAGCGCGGTGATGGTCGTCTTCCCGGCACCGGACGGGCCGACCAGGGCGATCATCTGACCCGGCTTGGCGTCGAAGGTCACGTCGTGCAGCACCGGCGCATCGGCGCGCAGCGAGTCCTCCCGTGCCACGGATTCCAGCGACGCCAGGCTGACCTCCGCGGCGGTGGGATAGCGGAAGCCGACGTGCTCGAAGCGCACGTCCAGCGGTCCCTCCCGGACTGGCACCGCATCCGGTGCGTCCCGCACCAGGGGCGGCAGGTCCAGGATCTCGAAGACGCGCTCGAAGCTCACCAGGGCCGTCATGACATCCACGCGCACGTTGGACAGGGCCGTCAGCGGCCCATAGAGCTGCGCGAGCAGTGCCACCAGCGCCAGGAGGGTGCCGAGGGTGATCGCGCCGTCGATGACGAGGTTGCCGCCCACTCCGTAGGCGATCGCCGTCGCGATCGATCCCACGAGGAGCAGGGCCGTGAAGAACCATCGATTCGCCATCGCGATACTCACGCCGGCATCGCGCACCTGCGCAGCCCGGCCGGCGAACTCCCCGTGCTCGCGCTCCGGACGGCCGAACAGCGAGACCAGCAGTGCCCCGGCGACGTTGAACCGCTCGGTCATCTGGGTGCTCATCTGCGCGTTGACCTGCATCTGCTGCTTGGTGAGCGACTGGAGCCGGCGTCCCATCCAGCGGGCCGGCAGGAGGAACAGCGGCACCAGGACAAGCGACAGCAAGGTGACCTGCCACGACAGCAGGAACATCGTCACAAGAACGATCGAGACGGTGATGAGGTTACCGACCACCCCGCCGAGCGTGGACGTGAAGGCCTGCTGGGCCCCGATCACGTCGCTGTTGAGCCGCGACACGAGGGCGCCGGTCTGAGCCCGCGTGAAGAATGCGACCGACTGGCGCTGGACGTGGTCGTAGACCTCGGTCCTCAAGTCGTAGATGAGTCCTTCACCGATCCGGCTCGAATACCACCTCCCGACCAGGTTCACTCCAGCATCGAGCAGCGCGAGGACAGCCACCAGGATGGCGAGTGCCGTGACGAGGCCGGCATTCCCCTGCGAGATTCCGCCGTCCACGATCTGGCGGAAGACGAGGGGCTGAGCCACCGTCAGGAGCGAGGCGATCACGAGGGTGATCAGGAACGCGACCACCAGCCCCCGGTACGGGCGGGCGTAGGTGAGGATTCGACGCACGACGGGCCAGCCCACGGGAGCGACCTGGGTCGGGTCCCGCGTCATGGACTGGTAGATCTGCCACGGGTTGACTCCGGACACGCGCTACCTGCCACCGAGCAGGTCGCGGATCCTGCCCACCTGGGCCCTGCGCTCGGCGCTCAACTGCTCGTCCCGTGTGTTCACCTCGGCGGCAGCCAGGAGCGGAAGGAGGTCACGCACCGCCCCCGATGGCGCAGTCGCGAGCGAGTCCGCAATTTCGGCAACGCAAGCGTCGAGATCGGGGACGACCCGGCTGACGAAACCGAGCGCGTACCCCTCATCGGCCGGGACCATGCGTCCTGTCGCGCAGACATCGACCGCGCGCGAGTAGCCGATCGACTTCACCAGTGGAGCCGTCCCCCCCAGGTCCGGCACCAGTCCCCACGACGTCTCCTTCATCGCAAAGACTGCGGTGGGAGTCGCCAGGAGCACGTCGCACGCCAGGGCCAGTTGGAAGCCCGCTCCGATAGCCGGGCCGTGAACCGCCGCGACCGTCAGGGCAGGTATCCGGCGCTGCCAGGTGAAAGCCCGCTGGTACACATCGATCTGCGCGAGCATCTCGGCGTCGGTCATCGCGGCCATGGTCGCCAGGGACGACTCTCCGGGGATGCCCTCTGGTGTGAACATCCTGCGATCCAGTCCCGCCGAGAAGGCCGAGCCAGCGCCCCGGACGATCACCATCGTCGCGTTGTCGGACTCCAGTGCGCTACCGATGGTCTCGAGGGCGTGCCAGGTAGCGGGGGTTTGCGCATTGCGAGCATCCGGACGATCGAGTGTCACGACCACTACCCGTCCCGGCAGGCTGTCCTCGATATGCACGCGCACATGTCCGCGCGCGAGCAGGTCAGCGGCGACGTCGAGGGTCACGTATCCTCCGGTCCAGGCCTAGGCGAGTTCGACGAGTTCAGCGTAGTCATCGCTCCACAGGTCCTCGTCACCCTCCGGGAGGATGACGACCCGCTCGGGGTCGAGCGCACGCACCGCCCCCTCGTCGTGGGTCACCAGCACCACGGCGCCGCGGTAGCGCCCCAGGGCGCCGAGGATCTCGTCCCGGCTCGCCGGATCAAGGTTGTTGGTGGGCTCGTCAAGGAGGAGAACGTTGGCGCTGGACACCACCAGGGTGGCGAGTGCCAGACGTGTCTTCTCACCGCCCGACAGCACCCCGACCATCTTGCCCGCGTCGTCGCCGCTGAAGAGGAAGGAGCCGAGCACCGAGCGTCGCTCGCTGTCGCTGAGCTCCGGAGCGGCACTCGCGAATGTCTCGATCACGGTCCGTTCGGGATCGAGTGTCTCGTGCTCCTGCGCGTAGTAGCCGATGCGCAGGCCGTGACCGTGGATCACGTCGCCTGTGTCGGGACGGTCCACGCCCGCGAGGATCCGCAGCAGGGTGGTCTTGCCCGCGCCGTTGAGGCCGAGGACGACGACCCGCGATCCACGATCGATGTCCAGGTCGACATCCGTGAACACCTCCTCCGACCCGTAGGAGCGGGACAGGCCTCGCGCACTGAGCGGCGTCTTGCCGCAGGGCGCAGGCTCGGGCAGTCGGATCCGGGCCACACGCTCATGCGCGCGTTCCTGCTCCAGTCCGTCGACCAGGCGGTCTGCCCGCTTGAGCATGGACTGGGCCGCACGAGCCTTGGTGGCCTTGGCGCGCATCCGCTCCGCCTGATCGCGCAGGGCCGTGGCCTGCTTCTCGGCGTTGGCCCGCTCTCGCTTGCGCCGTCGCTCGTCGGTCTCGCGCTGCTGGAGGTACGCGGACCAGCCCATGGAGTAGGTGTCGAGCTCGGCGCGTTGGGCGTCGAGGTGGATCACCGTGTTGACCGTCGCCTCGAGAAGGCCCGCGTCGTGGCTGATGACGACGAATCCCCCCGAGTACGACGACAGGAAGCGTCGCAGCCACATGATCGAGTCTGCATCGAGGTGGTTGGTCGGCTCGTCCAGCAGGAGCACGTCGTAGCCGCCGAAGAGGATGCGGGCCAGTTCGACGCGTCGGCGCTGCCCGCCCGACAGGGTGCCGAGCTGCTGGCCGAGGACGCGATCGGGCAGGCCCAGGCTCGCGGCGATGCGAGCCGCCTCGGCCTGTGTCGCATAGCCGCCGAGGGTCTCGAACTCCACCGCCGCCCGGTCGTAGGCGCGCATCGCCCGATCCCGCTCGTGCTCATCCTCGACCGCCATGCGCTCGGCGCTGGTCCTCATCGCACGCGCGACCTCGTCCAGCCCGCGCGCGCCCAGGATGCGATCGCGCGCCAGGATCCCCAGGTCCCCGGTCCGCGGATCCTGGGGCAGGTAGCCGACCGTTCCCGTGCGGCGGATCACCCCTGCCGCGGGCTCGCTCTCGCCCGATAGGGCCCGTGTGAGTGTGGTCTTGCCCGCGCCGTTGCGGCCGACCAGGCCGATCCGATCGCCGGGACCGACCTGCAGGGACGCATCCGCGAGCAGCAGGCGCGCTCCGGCGCGGAGTTCGATGCCCTGGGCGGTGATCACAGCCCGGTGAGCGTACCCCTAGACGTTGAAGCCGAGGGCCCGCAGCATCTCCCGGCCATCGTCGGTGATCTTGTCCGGGCCCCATGGAGGCATCCACACCCAGTTGATCGTGAAGTTGTCCACGAGCCCGTCCAGCGCGGCTCGAGTCTGATCCTCGATCACATCCGTCAGAGGGCACGCCGCAGATGTCAAGGTCATATCCAGCGTGGCGACATTGCCTTCCTCGACGTGCACGTCGTACACGAGGCCGAGGTCCACGACGTTGATCCCCAACTCCGGGTCGACGACGTCCTTCAGCGCCTCCCAGACATCCTCGGCCACAGCCTGCTCAGCCACGGTCCCCTCCCTCTGTCGCCCTGACGACGGCGTCCTTCCATGCCATCCACGGAAGCAATGCGCACTTCACCCGGGCCGGATACTTGGCGACCCCGG
>JALQSY010000129.1 GCA_023264215.1 Candidatus Nanopelagicales bacterium | reverse complement strand
CACACTTGGAACAGTACGTCATGCCACCGCGAGCGCGATACGCCGTTGAGTCCATCACCTCGCCGCCGTGCCCACTATGCGACTTCGGCATAGCGTAGGTCTCACCGCCGTGCGCCTTGTGCGGAACGTCCTTGGCGCTGCCGTACCCACAGCGCGGGCAAGCCTCGCCAGCGTCCAGCGCCACCGGGATCTGATCCAGCGGGTAATCGCAGGCAGGGCAGCGAACGCCCTTCTTGCCTTCGATCTGCCCGCCAAAGGCCTTCTTTGCATGGCCCACAAACTCGGGCAGCTTCTTGCCCTTGCTGGCCGCGTCGTACTCGCGGACCTTGGCCATCGGGATCTTGCCCTGCGCGGCAAGGTGGTGAAACAGACGACGCTGCGCGTCAGACTTGTACGGCATTTCAGACTCCTAAGCGGTGTGCACCGCAGACGTTGACTTCGTTACGCTACAAGCGCCGTCGCTTAGGCGAAGGCACCATACCAAATGATTTTTCTAAGGTCTACCCTGTCCTGCAATACGTGCCCTTGCGCCACGCAGTTGTGCTTCGCTGTACGCCTGTGTTTCAGCACCCATCCGATTAGAGGCATTAAGCCCTTGTGCGCGATTGACCGGCATCTGCTGCCAGCGCTGCTGCTCGAGTTCTGCCGCCATCTCCGGCGACAGTGCGTGGACGTGCTCGGCCGTCGCGGTCGCGCCGTCGACGGTCGCGCGCACGTGCACCGTGTCGCCCACCTTGGGCGCAGCGTCCTCGCGGTCGCGCTCGACGACGGTCTCGTCGTTCAGCTCGTATGTCGACGTGTAGCCATCGGCGCTCTTGACGCTCAGTGACGTGGTGGTGACGGCCGTGACCTCACCCACCTGCATGCGCACCGTGATGAAGTTGCCGTCGGCATCCTCCGCGACGCCCTCGCTGTGCACCAGGTGACCGGGGCCGCCCTCGCGCGGACCGCGCTGGCCGGGACCGCCATGGCCGCCGCGCTTGCCCTGCTCGCCGTGACCCTTCATGCCACGCTCACCCTGTGGCCCATTGCCATGCTGACCGCTGGCGGGGCTCGGCGATGGGGTGTCGTCGGCTGCCAGGGCGATGGTGGCGCCGGTCAAGGCACCTGCTCCCAGGGTCGCCGCGGCCACCATGGCCGCGATCCGAGTCTTGGTCATGTCGATCCCTTCCTTGGCCGATCGCGCGGGCGCCAGTCGCCCGCGGCCTTCGGCTGATGACCATCGTGGGCACCGAATGTGAGACCCCCGTGCGAGCGAGGTAAGGGACGCGTAAGGATGGGGGAATGGCCGGTGGACTCATGGGGCTGCTCTTCCTGCTTGTCGGCGTTGCCATCATCGGTGGGGCCGCCATGCTCCTGTCCGGTCGCTGGCGCGACGGGCTGCCGGAGGTTGCCGCGGACGGGGATCGCTCCGTCGCGATCGATCCGGCGATTCCGGTGGGAGACCTCACCGCCGCGGATATCGAGGTGGTCCGCATCGAGCAGGTGCCGCGCGGCTATCGCATGGACGACGTGGACGAGCTCGTCGATCGACTGTCGCGCGAGATCGAGGCCCGCGATGAGGAGATCGCGCGGCTTCGCGCGGACGAACCCGACACGGGGGACCCGGAGCGGCCGTGACCGCGGGACCCCTGGTGGGCGAGGACGGCCTGGCCAGGTGCCCCTGGGCCGATTCCCCGGCGGACTACCGCGCCTACCACGACCGGGAGTGGGGGCATCCCGTTCGCGGGGACGATCGGATCTTCGAGCGGCTCTCGCTCGAGGGCTTTCAGTCCGGACTGTCGTGGCTGACCATCCTGCGGCGGCGCGATGCCTTCCGCGAGGCATTCGCCGACTTCGATCCCCGCAGGATCGCGGAGTACGACGAGGTGGATGTCGATCGGCTCGTTGCTGACGCGCGCATCATCCGTCACCGAGGCAAGATCGAGGCGACGGTGAGCAATGCACGCGTCCTGGTCGACTGGCAGGCCGCCGATGGAGTGGGAGTCCTCGACGACCTGGTCTGGTCATTCGCGTCCGAGAGCCCGGCGCCGCAGAGCCTGAGCGATGTGCCGGTCTCGACAACGGCCTCCGAATCGCTGACGAGGCAACTCAAGGCCCGCGGATGGCGCTTCCTCGGGCCGACATCGGCGTACGCCGCGATGCAGGCGATCGGCGTCGTCAACGACCACCTCGCGGGATGCCATGCGCGCTCGCTGACCCGGTCGACGGCGCAGGAGCGACGTAGGCGATAATGGAGCCTTCCGCTCCCACGGAAGGGGACACCATGGCTGCCATGAAGCCGAGGACCGGCGACGGTCCCATGGAGGTCACCAAGGAGGGCCGCGGCTATGTCATGCGGGTGCCGCTCGAGGGCGGCGGCCGCCTCGTGGTCGAGCTCAATGCCACCGAGGTCAAGGAGCTCGGCGAGAAGCTCATCGCCGCCGTGCCCTGACCGACCCGATCGCCGTCGAGGCCCTGGCTCCGCGTGGAGCCGGGGCCTTCGTCATGTCGCCGTGGGCTCGTGGGCGGCCAGCACGATTCCCTCGCCGACCGTGAGCACCGCGGCGACCCAATCCGGGTCATCGCGCAGGTGCTGGATCAGGTCGTGCCGCGACGGCAGGGTGCCCTCGGCGCCGAAGACCGGCGTGATCACGATGCTGCCCCCCGCGGTCAGCAGGCGCCGTGCCTCGGCGAGGAGCGCGTGACCATCCTCGCCTTCCGTGGCCGCACCCGGACCGATGACGACGATGTCGTAGGCGCTATCGCTGAGCCGCGGGAGCACGGCGCGGGGTGCACCTGCGATCGCGCGGACGCGGGTGTGGCTGATCCCCATGCGCTCGAAGGTGTCGCGAGCCGCGGTCTGGAGCGCCGAGTCGGGGTCCACGGTCGTGAGCGTGCCGTCCTGGGGCAGGCCGGACAGGATCCAGCCGCCCGTGACGCCGGCTCCGGAGCCGACCTCCACGACCGATCGTGCGCGCAGGGCGGACACCAGGGCACGCAGTGCTGCGCCGACGGCGCGGCTGGGAGATGGCGCGTCCATCTGCTGGGCGCGCCGCCTGGCCTCGAGGACCTCCGCAGGCTCCTCGGTCCACTCGTCGGCGTAGGCCCAGGTAAGGGGGCTGGGGGGCAGGGTCGTATCCGTCACACGCGCAGCCTAGGTCCGAAGCGCCCCCAGCGGCAGGGGGGTGGGAGCATCGGGTGGTGACCGATCAGCGCGCGGGCAGTCTTCGGGTGCTGGGCATCCTCGGGCTGGTCGGCGTGGCCTGCGCGCTCCTCCTGGGATTCCTCGGGGGTGCGATCGGCCTGGGAGTGGCATCGCTGCAGGATCGGGCAGGCTCTGGGACCGCCGCGTCGTCTGGCGACGCTGAGTCGGGTGAGCCGTCGCCGCCTGAGGCGTCCGCCGCGGCGGATGACGGTCCGGTGACCGTCGCGGATGTCGTGCGCGGCGCGCTCCCGTCGGTGGTCACGGTGTCGGTGGACGCGGGTTTCGAGTCGGGCTCGGGGTCGGGCTTCGCCCTGAGCGAGGGCTACCTGGTCACCAACAACCATGTGATCGCTGCAGCGCTGGACAATGACGGCCGGATCGAGGTCATCCGCAGCGACGGCAGTCGCGTGCCCGCCGAGATCGTCGGGCGCAACGTGAGCTACGACGTCGCCGTCCTCAAGGTCGATGCCCCGGACCTGCAGCCTCTGCTGCCCCAATCGGGCGACGTCGCCGTCGGCGACTCGGTCATCGTCATCGGTGCGCCGCTGGGATACGACTTCACGGTCACGACCGGGATCATCAGCGCGCTCGATCGACCCGTCACGGTCCGCGAGGCCGAGGAGACGTCGTACTTCAGTGCCATCCAGACCGACGCACCCATCAATCCCGGCAACTCGGGGGGCCCGGTCGTGGACAGCGATGGTCGATTCATCGGGATGGCGTCGGCGATCGCCAATCCCGCGCAGGGTGGTGCCGCGGGCAGCATCGGCCTTGGCTTCGCCATCCCGGCTCGCGCCGTCGTGCGCATCGCGGACGAGATCATCGCGACGGGTTCGTCGCGAACCCCGGTCATGGGCGTGACGCTGGATCCGTCCTTCGCCGGGCCGGGTGCGCTCATCGACACCGTGACTGCGGACGGGGCGGCAGCCGCGGCAGGACTGCGTGCCGGCGACGTCATCCTGGCCCTCGCAGGCCTGCCGGTGGCCAATGCCAACGAACTCGTCGTCGCCATTCGCGACCGCCTTCCGGGCGAGGAGGTCGTCGTGGAGGCCCGCCGCGGTGACCGCGAGTTCACCGTGCGGCTCGCCCTGGGGAGCCGCGAGGACCTCTGACCGAGCGCCACGATCCGGGGCCTCGGCGTACGCTGGGCGCATGTTCGACATCGGCCTCGGCGAGATCCTGATCCTGGGGATCCTCGGGCTGCTCGTGTTCGGACCCGAGCGGCTGCCGCGTGCTGCGGCCGACGCCGCGCGCACGCTCCGCAACGTGCGCGCGATGGCGAGCAACGCGCGCAAGGACCTCGCGGACTCCGCCGGCGTCGATCTCAGCGGGGCGCAGGAGGCTCTGCGCGACCTGCAGGACCTGCACCCCAAGCGGATGGTCTCGGGCATCTTCGACGACAATGACGACGACGACGAGGCTTCGTCCGGGCGAACTCAGGGACGGGCCAAGCCCGACAGTTCCGGTGCGCGCTTCGATCCCGACGCGACGTAGGGCCTAGCGTCCGGCGGGGGAGATATCCAGCGGCATGCCGCTCAGGCCGCGCGGCCGACGGGCCAGGGACGTGGCGAGCTCGATCAACGACGCGGCCGCGGGTGATGACGGGTCCGAGAGGACGAGCGGCTCGCCGCGATCGCCGCCCTCGCGCAGGCGGACGTCGAAGGGGATGCGTCCCAGTAGTGGCACGTCCGTGCTCAGGCCCGCGCTGAGCTGCTCGGCTACGCGCTGCCCGCCTCCGATGCCGAACAGGTCGATGGGCTCGCCGCAGTGAGGGCATGGGAATCCGCTCATGTTCTCCACCACGCCCGCCACCTTCTGGTGGGTCTGGCCGGCGAGCATTCCCGCGCGCACGGCCACCTCCGCGGCGGCCGTCTGCGGGGTCGTGACGACGACCACCTGCGAACCGGGCAGCAGTTGGGCCGTGGAGATCGCGATGTCGCCGGTGCCCGGCGGAAGATCGAGCAGCAGGACGTCGAGGTCGCCCCACCAGACGTCGGCGAGGAACTGCTGAAGTGCCCTGTGCAGCATCGGACCACGGAACGCGACCGGCTCCGCGCTCCCGCCCGGCTTGAACGGCAGGATCGAGATGGCGCGGACGCCGAACACCTCCGGCGGCATGATCATCCCCTCGACCACGGTCGGC
>JALQSY010000128.1 GCA_023264215.1 Candidatus Nanopelagicales bacterium | reverse complement strand
CAAGAGCCTGCCCGGCATGCTCATGGCGGCCGCACGACTCGACCTCGCCTGCGTCTTCGTCTACGCCGGCTCGATCCTTCCGGGCTTCGCCAAGATGTCGGACGGTTCCGAGCGCGAGGTCACCATCATCGACGCCTTCGAGGCCGTGGGTGCCTGCGCGCGCGGTCTGATGTCGCGTGAGGACGTCGACGCCATCGAGCGGGCCATCTGCCCGGGCGAGGGAGCATGCGGCGGGATGTACACCGCCAACACCATGGCCAGCGCCGCGGAGGCGATGGGCATGTCCCTGCCCGGTTCGGCTGCGCCGCCGGCGGTCGATCGCCGCCGGGACGGCTACTCCCGCAAGTCCGGCGAGGCTGTCGTCGAGCTCATCCGCCAGGGGATAACCACTCGGGACATCATCACGCGACAGTCATTGGAGAACGCCATCGCCGTCCTCATGGCCTTCGGCGGTTCGACGAACGCCGTGCTCCACCTCCTCGCGATCGCGCACGAGGCCAATGTCGAGCTCGACATGGAGGACTTCCATCGCATCGGCTCCAAGGTGCCGCTGCTGGGCAACCTCAAGCCCTTCGGCCGCTATGTCATGAGCGACGTGGATCGCGTCGGCGGCGTACCCGTCGTCATGCGCGCGCTCCTCGATGCGGGCTTGCTCCACGGTGACTGCCTTACGGTCACCGGCAAGACCGTGGCGGAGAATCTCGCCCACATCTCCCCGCCGGATCCCGACGGGGAGATCCTGCGCGCCACTCGGGATCCGCTGGCCCCCACCGGCGGCATCACCATCCTGCGCGGATCGCTCGCGCCCGAAGGCGCCGTCGTCAAGAACGCCGGCGTCCCGGTGGATTCCTTCGAGGGCACCGCGCGTGTGTTCGAGCGGGAGCAGGCGGCCATGGCCGCCCTCGAGGACGGCACGATCCAGGCCGGCGATGTCATCGTCATCCGCTACGAGGGCCCCAAGGGTGGCCCAGGCATGCGCGAGATGCTCATGATCACCGGTGCGATCAAGGGCGCCGGGCTCGGCAAGGACGTCCTGCTCATCACCGACGGCCGCTTCTCCGGAGGCACTACCGGACTGTGCGTCGGGCACGTCGCGCCGGAGGCCGTCGACGGTGGCCCGATCGGTTTGGTGCGCGAGGGCGACCGCATCCGCATCGACATCCCATCGCGCACGCTCGATCTGCTCGTCGATGAGGACGAGTTGGCGCGCCGGCGCGCGGACTTCGCTCCGCTCCCGCCGCGCTACACCCGGGGGGTCCTGGCGAAGTACGCCAAACTCGTCGGCTCCGCCTCGCGCGGCGCCGTATGCGACTAGTTCGTTGACTGGCGGGTTATCGCACCCTCACGCGGTGTGTCGCGTTCGATAAGTCGCCACTCAACGAAGGAAGGGTCTCCCTGTGAAGCTCATCCGTGTCGGCGCTCGCGGCGCCGAGGTTCCCGCTGTCCTCGGCGTGGCAGGGGAGCGGTACGACGTCTCCTCGATCACGCCCGACTTCGATGCGGCGTTTCTCGGCGGGGGCGGCATCGCTGACCTGCAGCGGCGGTGGGAGGCGGGGGAGATCCAGTCCTTGCCGACGCTGGACGCCGATGCGCGTCTCGGGGCACCCATCGCGCGTCCGGGACACCTGGTGTGCGCCGGCCTGAACTACGCCGATCACGCGGCGGAGTCGGGCATGGCGATTCCCGAGGAGCCACTGCTCTTCACCAAGGCGCCCAACACCGTCGTCGGCCCGACCGACGATGTCTTCATCCCGCGCGGCGCGACGAAGGTGGACTACGAGGTCGAGCTCGGCATCGTCATCGGCTCGACCTGCCGCTATCTGGACTCACCGGCAGACACCTGGTCGCGCATTGCCGGGTTCGTCGTCTCCAACGACGTCTCCGAGCGGACCTTCCAGCTCGATCGGGGCGGCCAGTGGATGAAGGGGAAGTCCGCCGAGACGTTCAATCCGCTCGGCCCATGGCTGGTGACTCCTGATGAGGTCGACGTGGCCGGGGGACTGGACCTATGGCTCGACGTCGACGGTCAGCGTCGCCAGTCGGGGAGCACGACGTCCCTGATCTTCCCGGTCGACGTACTCGTGCACTACATCAGCCAGTTCCTCGTCCTCGATCCCGGCGACCTCATCAACACCGGCACGCCGCCAGGCGTCGCCATGGGCATGGCCGAGCCCGCCTGGGTGCGGCCCGGTCAGGTCGTGACCGCCGGCATCAGTGGGCTCGGCGAGCAGCGCACGCCCTTCGTGCCTGCGCCGTGACCGGCTGAGCAGTTGCCACGGCGTAGGGTCCAGGCATGACCGAGTCCACGCCTCCTCCCGCCCCCGCCGGGTGGTACCCCGATCCTGCGAACCCGGCCGCGCAGCGCTACTGGGACGGGCGGGCGTGGACGGCGTCGGCCCCGGCGCCGTCGCCTGCGCCGACCACCTCGACCAATGCGGTCATCGGACTCGTCCTGGCGATCGTCTCGTGGGTGATCTGCCCCATCATCGCGGCCATCGTCGCGCTCGTGCTCGCCCACTCCTCGGACAAGGAGATCAAGGCATCGGGTGGTCGGGTCGATGGTGCGGGTCTCAACACGGCGACCCGGATCATCGCGTGGATCAACATCGGCGTGAGCATCGTCGTCGGCTTGGTGATCGCTGTCCTCGCCGTATTCAGCATTGGGATCTTCGCCAACGTCGCGATGACGCTCGACCCCTCCATGAACACCAGAACCGGGCTTGCCGACGGACAGTACTCGCTGAATCCATCTCGGCGAGCATTCTTCGGTGACGAGTGCAGCTACGGCGGCACCGTGTCGATCCCGGGCAATCCCAATGTCGGCGACGTCACGGTCTACGGCTCGGGGCCGACTGAGTGCCCCAATCTGGTCGAGGTGATGGCCGTCCAGTTCGAGGTGCGTAACGGGGTCGCGCGCATTATCAGCGTCCAGTAGCCGAGTCTTGCAGGCATCGAACGTCCCGGTTGTTGACACTTTCGGGCTCCGCTAAGTGTCAACAACCGGGACGTTCGCGATGCGGCGTGCGCCCGTGCAGTGAAAGCGACGCTTCGTGACACTTTCGAGGGGCTCGTGGTGTCACCAAGCGTCGCTTTCGCGCGCGGTCGTCGCCTACATATCCCGGAAGGCGTCCCAGTCGGCTCCGGCGGTCAGGCCGCCGTCGATCACGATCGTCTGGCCGGTGACCCACGACGACGCATCGCTGGCGAGGTAGACAACCGATCCGATGAGGTCCTCGGGTACGCCGAGGCGGCCCACGGGAGTGATGTGGTCGAACCAGCGCTGGCGGTGATCCTCACCCCACAGGGGCTTGGTGAACTCGGTCTTGATGACGAACGGTTCGATGGCATTGACTCGAATGCCGTCGCCGGCCCACTCGCGTGCGCAGCTGCGCGTGAGGGAGGTGACACCGGCCTTGGTGGCGGCGTACACCGAGATCGTGTTGAAGCTGAAGCGGGCGCTGAGCGAACTCAGGTTGACGATGCACCCCTTGCCCTGGTCGCGCATGATCCGGTGGGCAGCCTGACTGGCGAAGTAGATGGCGCGAAGGTTGACGGAGACGATGGCGTCGAAGTCCTCCGGTGTCACCTCCTCCATAGGCTTGCGGCGGTTGATGCCGACACCATTGAGCAGGACGTCGAGGCCGCCGAGCGCCTCCGCGCCCTGACGCACGACCTCGGCCGAGCCCTCGGCCGTGGACACGTCGCCCACGAGGGAGACTGCGCTGCCGCCTGCGCTTCGGATCCCTTCCACGATCGGAGCCACGCGATCCTCGGCGATGTCGTGCACGCCGACGTGAGCCCCGCGCTCGGCGAAGGCCCGAGCCATGACCGAGCCGAGCGCGCCCCCCGCGCCGGTGATCAGCACTCGTCGTCCGGCGAGATCGAAGAGCGGATCAGTCACGTGGTCCTCCCGGGCAGTTGGATGGTGTGGACATCATGGGGGCCGAGGGCGATCACGGCATCCGCGGCGCCGACAAGGTGGGCCTCCTGGACGGAGTCGGTCAGGTTGACGACGATCGCCCATCGGCCTCCTGGGCCCTCGAGGACGACCGCATCGACGTGCTCGGGATCGCTTGAGGCCGTCGGCAGGAGGTACGTCGATGCGCCCAGCGCGCTCACCACCTCCGCGACAGGGAACACCTGGCCCGGCTGGAAGGAGAGCGCCGGATCCTCGGGCCCTTCATCGCGGACGCGAAGCCCCTTCCACCCGAGGTCATCGAAGAGCGTGACAGACGAGATGGTGCCGGCAGTAGCGAGACCGCGAACGGCCAGCGCTGCCCAGGCTGCGGCAAAGTCCGTTCCCTGGCGTGCGTCCACATCGGCGGGCAGGTCGGTGTTGCTGACGTCCGACGCGGGGTCGGTCGCGTTGGGGTTGAAGCGCGGCCTCAGGCTGACCGGACCGACATGGACGCGGGTGGAGCCCGAGAGGCGTGGGGCATCGGCTGCGATGACGGCAAGGGTTGCCGTGTTCTGCATGACCGAGCGATCGTCGGCTGCATGCACCTGCGGATTGACCGAGAAGGTGGTCCAGGCCAGCCCCGAGGTGTCCGGCGGTTGCCGGTTGAGCTCGGTGAAGTACAGGTTGGTGCCGCACCCCCACGGCAGATCCGGCCCGATACGCGAGCGCCACGCGTCCGTCGTCGCCCGTTCCGTGACCTTCTCGTCACGATGGACGATCCAGATGCCATCGATGACGTCGGATGCCTCCGTCAATGCTGCCGCGGGTCCTTCGGTGGTCTCCTCGGTGACGTGGAGTGCAATGAGCAGTCGTGCATCGAGTCGTCGGGCCCGCTCGGCCGCCGACCGGATTCGATCTGCAGCGTCGGTCGCATCGAGGTCGATATCAGCGTGCACGTGGCCGAGCCGAAGCCCTCGCAGGTCAGCCAGCTCGGCGTCCGTCCACGCCGGAGCCGTGAGGTGAACGCCGATTGATGGCAGCGGGCGGGGCTCGTCGCTCACCGTGACCTCGACCGGCCCCTGGCCCAGGCCGGGCGGTGCCACCGGTGGCACGCCGACAAGCGCCAAGGTCACGGCCTGGCGCACCTCGTCGCCAGGGTGGACTTCGACGGGGAAGGGCAGCGAGATGGGCGTGCAGTACGTCTTGTATGACGCATCGCTCCAGTTGCGGTGATCCTCGGTCTCGAAGACCTCGCCGGCGAAGTCCAGGCGCGCGAGGCCGCCGGGCACCGGCCATTCCATGGACGAGATGTCCAGGAAGGGCTGATGGGGTGAGATCGCGTCGGGGAATGCCAAAGCCTCGATCGACCCGTCCGGATGGGTGATGCTGCATGCGCGTCCCGCAAAGCCCGCCATTGGGTGTAGGACGCAGATGCCGAGGCGATTGCGTACGAAGGGGGCGCTGGTCCTGCCCTCAATCTCGTACTCGATCGTGCCGTCC
>JALQSY010000127.1 GCA_023264215.1 Candidatus Nanopelagicales bacterium | reverse complement strand
GCAGTTCGAGGTTCCGATTCAGGCGGCGATCGGCTCCCGCATCATCGCTCGCGAGACCGTGCGCGCCATCCGCAAGGACGTCCTGGCCAAGTGCTACGGCGGTGACATCACCCGCAAGCGCAAACTGCTCGAGAAGCAGAAGGAGGGCAAGAAGCGCATGAAGATGGTGGGCCGCGTCGAGGTGCCCCAGGAGGCCTTCATCGCGGCGCTGTCCACCGGCGAGGAATCCGGCGCCGCGAAGAAGTAGAACTCAGCGGTTAGTGACGCTGAAGGCCACGATCGTCTCGTTGGCGGAGGGCCCCGCCAGGATCGTGACGACCTTCCCCTCCTTGGTCAGTGCCCACACGTTCGGCATGCCGAGCGGCACAGACGGGTCGACGGCCCAGCCCTTGTTGGCCTGCAGATCCTTGACGTAGGCATCGACCGCCTCGCTCTGGTTGCCGGCGGCGTACATCTGCGCGCTCATGCCCTCGGCGGTGGTCCCGGAGGCGAGGAGTTGGAAGCCGGGGATCACGACTAGATCAGCCGGCCAATCGGCGGGGAACTCACCGGTCCCGATATCCATTGAGCCGTCGCTGGTGTCGACGCGCACCTCGCCGTCCTCGCCCATGTCGACCGACGCGCTGCCGCTCAGCGCATCGTTGACCATGTCCTCGGCGGCCTGCTGCGACCCGCAGGCGGCAACGGGCAGGATGATGGCGGCCAGCGCAAGGCCGGCGAGGGCGCGCTTGATCACTTCACGAACCGGATGCAGATCGGGTAGCGGTACTCGATGCCCTGGTTGTTCTTGATGGCAGCGATGATGATGAAGATGATGCTCGCGATCGCGATGGCCAGCATCAAGAACACGCCGATCACGATGAGCGTGAGAAGCAGGCCGATGAGGTACCCGATGAGCACCGTGATCTGGAAGTTCAGGGCCTCAGTGGACTGCGACTTCACGAATCCATTGCGGGGTCCGAAGACGAGCATGACGATGAGCGGACCGATGAACCCCAGCAGGATCCCGGAGAGCTGGCCGAGCATGGCCCACAGGCGGGCATCGGAGTCCGACATCGGCTGGGGGCCGGTGGGCGGCATCGCGGGCGGTGGTGGTGTCGTCGACATGGGCCCTCCTCGGCGTGTAGTCGAACGCTCCTTCCTGGCCAGGGTACGCCGCCTTCGGCCGTGAAGCCCGCTCTGCGGGAGGACATTGACCGGGTGTCGGCACAATGACCCCGTGGCGCCCCGTCCCTTCGGCTACTACGTGCACGTGCCCTTCTGTGCCACGCGCTGCGGGTACTGCGACTTCAACACCTACACGGCGCAGGAGCTCGGCCCCGGAGTCAGCCGGTCGACCTACGCCGACTCGGTCATCGCCGAGATCCGGTGGTCGCGCACCCAGGTCGCCGGCGACCGCCCGGTGCAGACGGTGTTCTTCGGCGGTGGCACGCCGACGCTCCTGGGCCCGGCCGACCTCACCCGGATCCTGTCGGCGATAAGCGCGGAGTTCGGGCTCGCGCCGGGTGCCGAGGTGACGACGGAGGCGAACCCCGACTCGGTCTGCCCGGCCGACCTGCAGGCGCTGCGCGACGGCGGCATCACTCGTGTGTCTTTCGGCGTGCAGAGCCTGGCTCCGCACGTGCTCACGACGCTGGAGCGGACCCACACGCCCGGTCGCGCGATCGAGGCGATCGGCGAGGCGCGCGACGCCGGCTTCGACCACGTGAGCGCGGACCTGATCTACGCGACGCCCGGGGAGACCACCTGTCGGCGTACTCCCTCATCGTGGAGGACGGGACGAGGCTCGCGGCGCGGGTGCGCCGCGGTGAGTTGCCGGGCGTCGACGACGACGTCGCGGCCGAGAGGTACGCGATCGTGGACGAGCTCACCCAGGGAGCCGGACTGCAGTGGTACGAGGTGTCCAACTGGGCCCGCCCCGGTGGTGAATGCCGGCACAACCTCGGCTACTGGCGCGACGGCGACTGGTGGGGAGCCGGCCCCGGGGCCCATGGCCACGTCGACGGCCGGCGCTGGTGGAACCTCAAGCACCCTGCGTCGTACGCCCGGGCCGTCGCCGACGGCCTCAGCCCGGCTGCGGGCGAGGAGAGCGTCGATGCGCAAGGGCGTGAACTCGAGCGCGTCATGCTGGGCCTGCGCCTGCGCGAGGGCATCGGCGCGGACGGGCTGCCGAGCGGACAGGTGCACGCGCTCGCGGAGGAGGGCCTGGTGGAGATCGCCGACGGACGGGTCGCGCTGACGTCGGCGGGCAGGCTGCTCGCCGATGCCGTCGTACGCCGACTCACCGACTAGTCGCCGTCGACGTTCACGGACGCAGCGGTCGCCCCTCGGCATCGGTGCGGATGCCGGATCCGCTGAGGATGAGGATGCCCTCGATGATCCCCCACAGGCCGCCGATGCCGCACGTGGCGATGGTCACCAGGATCTGCAGGACCCCGATGCTGGTGTAGCCGAGGTAGAAGCGATGCACGCCGAGGCCGCCGAGGAAGATGCCGAGCAGTCCGGCCGTGAGGCGCGACTTGACCTCGGGGTCCGCGTATCCGACGGGGTAGGCCGGCGGATAGGCCACCGGATAGGCGGGCGGATAGGCGACGGGATACGCCGGGGGTGGTCCGTAGCCGGGCGGCGGGGGCCCGGGATACGCCGGCCCGGTCGGCAGCGGGCCGGTGAGGGGAGGGCCGGGCTGCGCGCCCGAGTCGTCCCCACTGGATGGGGGCGTAGTGGGCTCGGTCACGCGGGCCTCCTCGTCGACGCGCTCCATGATGCCCGAGGGCGTAGGATTGGCACTCGGATGTGGCGAGTGCCAGGGGCGGCTCGCACGAGGCAGGAGGTGGCGATGCTCGAGGACCGTCGCCTCGCCGTGCTCCGGGCCATCGTCGAGGACTACGTCTCGACCCGTGAGCCGGTCGGCAGCAAGGCCCTCGTCGAGCGCCATTCGCTCGGAGTCTCGTCGGCGACCGTGCGCAATGACATGGCCGTGCTCGAGGAGGAGGGCTACATCGCGCAGCCCCACACCAGCGCCGGCCGCATCCCGACCGACCTCGGCTACCGCGCCTTCGTCGACCGGCTGTCCGGTGTCAAGCCGCTGTCGTCGGCCGAGCGTCGCGCGATCTCGGACTTCCTCGCCGGCGCGGTCGATCTCGATGACGTCATGGCGCGCAGCGTGCGCCTGCTCGCGCAGCTCACCCGTCAGGTCGCACTCGTCCAGTACCCGTCGCTCGTGCAGTCCACCGTCCTCCACGTCGAGATCATCCGACTCAGCGAGACGCGGTTGCTGCTGGTCCTCATCGCCGACACCGGTCGCGTCGAGCAGCGCACGGTGGATCTCCCGGCAGCGATGTCGGAGGACGACGTCACATTGGTGCGTGCGCGGATCCTGGCCACCGCCATCGGGGAGAAGTGCTCCGAGCTCGGGGAGCGTCTCGCACCCATCGTCGAGTCCTACGACCCCGCGCTGCGGCCGTCGGTGGCGGCGCTCGTCGCCAGCCTCATCGACGCGACCGCCGACACGGTCGAGCAGCGCATCGTCATCGGCGGCACATCGCACCTGGCGGCCTACGGTGACGCGTTCCCCATGCGCATCCGCCCGATCCTCGAGGCGCTCGAGGAGCAGGTCGTGCTGCTGCGCCTGCTCGGCGAGGTCTCCGGCGACATCACGGTCCGTATCGGTCACGAGAACCCCGTCGAGGACCTGCAGGGCACGAGCCTGGTGGCGACGGGCTACGGGCGCGGGGACTCCGTCGTCGCCGGTGTCGGCGTGGTCGGCCCCACCCACATGGACTACCCGGGCACCATCGCCTCGGTCACCGCGGTCGCGCAATACCTCAGCCGCATCCTGGACGAGCACTAGGACGAGACTCGACACCGTGGCCACCGACTACTACGCCCTGCTGGGCATCTCCCGCGACGCCAGCGCGGATGAGATCAAGCGCGCCTACCGCCAGCTTGCCCGCGAACTCCACCCCGACGTCAACCCCGATCCGCAGAGCATCGAGCGCTTCAAGGAGGTCACGGCGGCGTACGAGGTCCTCAGCGATCCCGAGAAGCGCCAGATGTACGACCTCGGCGGGGACCCCCTGCGCGCGAGCGGCGGCGGATTCGGTGCGACGTTCGACTTCGGCGACATCATGGATGCGTTCTTCGGGGGCGGCCAGCGGCGCGGACCGCGACCGCGCATGCGCCGGGGCCAGGATGCCCTGATCCGACTCGAGGTCGACCTCGCGGAGGCGATGACCGGCGTGACCCGCGAGGTGCAGGTCGACACCGCCGTGACCTGCGAGGCCTGCTCCGGAGCGGGGACCGCGCCGGACACGGGCCTTGCCACGTGCCCGATGTGCAAGGGCAACGGCGAGATCCAGAACGTCCAGCGCTCGTTCCTCGGTCAGGTGATGACCGCGCGTCCGTGCCCGCAGTGCCAGGGCTTCGGCACGACCATCCCCCATCCGTGCGTGGAGTGCGCCGGTGACGGCCGCGTGCGCACGCGCACCACGATCGGCGTCCGCATCCCGCCCGGTGTGGACACCGGCACGCGGATCCAGCTCGCCGGACAGGGCGAGGTGGGGCCGGGGGGCGGCGATGCCGGCGATCTCTACGTCGAGATCGTCCAGGCCGACCACCCGGTCTTCGAGCGACGCGGCGATGACCTCGTGTGCACCGTGGAGGTCCCCATGACCTCGGCGGCCCTCGGCACCGGGATCGAGCTCGAGACGCTCGACGGGGTCGAGCACGTCGAGGTCCGCCCCGGCACTCAGCCCGGCTCGGTGCTCACCCTGCGCGGCCGCGGAGTGCCCCACCTGCGGGGATCAGGCCGGGGCGATCTGCACATCCAACTCGACGTGCGCACGCCGACGCGGCTCGATGCGACGCAGGAGGGCTACCTGCGCCAGTTGGCGCAGGCGCGCGGCGAGGAGGGCGTCACGCTTCGTGCCAGCGAACAGGCGGCCGATGAGACCGGCGGCTTCTTCTCGCGACTGCGCGGCGCCTTCAGCGGACGCTGAGCATGGCACCGCATGTCTTCCTGGTCGATCCGTCGGCCGAGCCGGACTCCCGAGGCATCATCACCGTGCACGGCGACGAAGCCCGCCACGCGGCCCAGGTGGTGCGCCTGCGCGTGGGCGAGCCGGTGCACCTGGTCGACGGCGAGGGGCGTCGCTTCACCGGTGAAGCGGTGCAGGTGACGCGCGATCGCGTCGATGTCCTCGTCTCGGGCACGACCGTCGATCCGGCTCCGCAGCCGCGCCTCATCGTCATCCAGGCACTGGCCAAGGGAGACCGAGGCGAGCGTGCCGTCGAGGCCATGACGGAGATCGGGGTCGACGTCATCGTCCCCTGGGCGGCCGAGCGATGCGTGACCCGATGGGTCGGCGAACGCGCCTCGCGCGGTGTCGACAGGTGGCGTGCGACGGCCAG
>JALQSY010000126.1 GCA_023264215.1 Candidatus Nanopelagicales bacterium | reverse complement strand
CGGCCTGGTCCGGCGACGGGGCCGTGAGGGTGGCGGGCACGGTGCGATGGTGCAGGGCCAGGACGGTGTAGATGCCTTCCACGGAGCCCGCGGCGCCGAGCATGTGCCCGGTCATGGACTTGGTGCCGGTGACGAGGGGTTGCGCATCTCCCAGTGCCCCGCGGATGGCAACGGCCTCGGCCGTGTCCCCCTGGGGGGTCGAGGTCGCGTGGGCGTTGATGTGCGCGACGTCCGCGGGTGCGGCGTCGGCCTGCGCCAGGGCCGCGCGCATCGCGCGCGCGGCGCCGCGACCCTCGGGGTCGGGCTGGGCGATGTGGTGGGCGTCGGCCGTCATGCCGGCTCCGACGACGTACGCGTAGATCCGGGCTCCGCGCGCGCGGGCGTGCTCCTCGGACTCCAGGACGAGGACACCGGCCCCCTCGCCCATGACGAAGCCATCGCGATCGACGTCGTACGGACGCGAGGCCCCCTGGGGATCGTCGTTGCGGGTGGACAGGGCGCGCATCGCGGAGAAGCCCGCCATGGTGAGCTGGTGAATGGGAGACTCGGTGCCGCCCGCGAGGACGACGTCCGCGCGACCGTCCTCGATCATGCGAGCGCCCACGGCGATCGCCTCGGCGCCGGAGGCGCATGCGCTCACGGGGGTGTGCACCCCGGCCGCTGCATGGAACTCCAGGCCGACGACCGCGGCCGGGCCGTTTGGCATGAGCATCGGCACGGTGTGCGGGGAGATGCGCGACGGACCGCGCTCCTTGAGGGTGTCGTAGGCATTGAGCAGGGTGATGAACCCGCCGATGCCGGAGCCGATCACGGTGCCCATGCGCAGGGGATCCACCTCGGGACTCCCGGCATCGGACCAGGCTTCGCGGGCAGCGACGAGGGCCACCTGCTGGGAGCGGTCGAGCTTGCGGGCCTCGACGCGATCCAGAGGTGGCTCCTCGGCGAGTGTGCCGGCGAAGTGGACCGTCATGTCGGGCACCCACTCCTGGGTGAGTGTCCTGATGCCGGAACGACCTTCGATGAGGGCGGACCAGTTGCTCGCCACATCACCGCCGAGCGGCGTCGTGGCTCCCAGTCCCGTGACGGCGACGCGCATCGATCAGGCAGTCGACTTCTCGATGTAGGCGACGGCGTCGCCGACGGTGCGCAGGTTCTTGACCTCGCTATCGGGGATCTTCACGCCCCACTTGTCCTCGGCCGCCATCACGACCTCGACCATGGACAGCGAGTCGATGTCCAGGTCGTCGATGAAGGACTTGTCGGGCTGGATGTCGTCGACCGGGACGCCGGCGACCTCGTTGACGATGACGGCGAGGCCGTCCAGGATCTCCTGGCTCATGCTGCTTCCTTTCGATGCGGGTGTGCGGGTGTGCGGGGGTCCACGCTAGGGCAGGGTCACGACCTGGGCCGCATAGGCCAGGCCCGCCCCGAATCCGATGAGGAGCGCGGTCCCCCCGTGGGGTACCTCACCGGTGGAGAGCATGCGGTCCATCGCGATGGGGATGGAGGCCGCGGAGGTGTTGCCGGTCGTCTCGATATCGCGGGCGACCGGCACGTGCTCGGGGAGCTTGAGGGCGCGGATCATCGCGTCGGTGATCCGCATGTTGGCCTGGTGGGGGATGAAGGCGTCGAGCTCGTCGGCGGTCACGCCGGCGCGATCGAGGGCCTCCTGCGCGGTGACCGACCCGTTCGATACCGCCCAGCGGAAGACCTGCTGTCCCTGCATCGACAGGGTGGGGAATCGGTCACCGCCGTTGTCGCGGTAGTCGGTCAGCGACTGGGTCATGCAGATCGCGTCATGCTGCGAGCCGTCCGAGCCCCACACCACGGGGCCGATCGCCGGCTCATCGGATGGGCCCACCACGACGGCCCCCGCGCCGTCGGCGAAGATGAACGCCGTCGACCGGTCATCGAGATCGATCCAGTCCGTGAGCTTCTCGACGCCCACGACCACGACGTACTCCGCGCTTCCGCCGCGCACCATGTCCTGGGCCATGGCCAGTCCGTAGCAAAAGCCCGCGCACGCCGAGCTGATGTCCGTGGCCGCGGCGTTGACGGCCCCGAGCCGGTAGGCGACCTCCGACGCTGCGGACGGGGTCTGGAAGGGGTGCGTCACGGTGGCGACGAGGACGAAGCCGATCTGGTCGGCGGTGATGCCCGCGGCGGCCAGCGCCTTCTCGGCGGCGTAGACCGACAGGTCGACCACGCTCTCCTCGTCCGCGGCGTAGCGCCGCTCGACGATGCCCGAGCGCTCCCTGATCCACTCGTCGGTCGAGTCGATCCGCTCGCATACCTCGGCGTTGGTCACCACGCGCTCGGGGCGGTAGCTGCCGACGGAGAGGATGCGCGCGTACGGCGCTCCTGTCGTGCCCTTGATGCGCGCGGTCATGCCGTGGCCTCCTCATGCTGGGGGTGGAGCCGGACGATGGGCTGGCCTGGTGAGACGGGGTCGCCGTCCTCGACGATCCACTCCACGACGGTGCCGCCGTGGGGTGCGGTGACCTCGACGGTGTCGCGCAGGTTGCTCACCTCGCCGATGCGGGCCGCGCGTGGCAGTGAGGCGCCGACCGACGACTCGGTCTCGGCCCGATGGAAGATGCCCTTCATCGGTGCCACGACCAGCCGCCAGGTGGGAGCGTCGTCGACGGCACTGGGCACGCCGTGGCGCTCGATCAGGGCCCACGCCGCCTCGAGGTCATCGGGGGTGTTGAGCGCGACGGTCTCGACTCCGGGGAGCGCGCGCTTGGCCAGCCCGGTCAAGGTACCCGCCGGGGGGATCTCGATCAGGCCGGTCACGCCGAGGTCGGCCATCGTGGCCATGCACAGGTCCCACCTCACGGGGCGGCTCACCTGGGCGACGAGCCGCGCGAGCACCTCGCGCCCGTCGTGGACGACGCGCCCGTCGGCATTGGACAGCAGGTGGATGCGCGGGTCGTGGGTGGAGATCGCTCGCGAATGCCGGGCGAGCACGTCCACGGCCGGCGCCATGTAGGCCGTGTGGAACGCCCCCGCGACCTGCAGCGGACGCACGCGGGCCTTCTCCGGCGGCGCTTCGGCAAAGGCGCTGAGCGCGTCGAGCGCGCCTGCGACCACGATCTGCCCGGCACCGTTGATGTTGGCCGGCGTGAGGCCGAGGGACTCCGCCGCGGCGACGACCTCGTCGGCGTCCCCGCCGAGGACCGCGCTCATGCCGGTGGGGGTCATGGCGGCAGCCGCCGCCATCGCATTGCCGCGCTCGCGCACGAAGACCATCGCCTGCTCGGCCGTGAGCACGCCGGCCGCCGCGGCCGCGGTGATCTCGCCGACGCTGTGCCCGGCGCCCACGGCGACCTTGGTGAACGCCTCGGCCGGGTGGGGGAAGAGGGACAGCAGGGTGACGAGCCCAGCGCCGACCAGGAGCGGCTGGGCGATGGCGGTGTCGCGGATCGTGTCGGCGTCCGATCGCGTGCCGTGCTCGATGAGGTCGACGCCGCTGACGACGGACAGCCATTCCAGGCGCGCTCGGGCGCCGGGCACGTCGAGCCAGGGTGTGAGGAAGCCGGGGGCCTGGGCGCCTTGTCCGGGGGCGACAACGACGAGCACGGGCGTCACTCTCTCGCGGCGTACGGGGGTGACGATCGGCAGGGGCTGCCAATGTCTCCCCGGTGGATTTGTAGGAACCCTACAAGCGGGCGAGCATGAGACCAAGGCGCATGGCCAGGGCATCCCGTGGATCGGCGATCGTCCTGCCGGTCAGCCCCTCGATGCGCCGCAGGCGGTAGCGCACGGTGTTGGGGTGCACGTACAGGGCCCGCGCGCTGCCCTCGAGGCTGCTTCCCTGCTCGAGGTGGACCTCCAGCGTGCGGTGCAGATCCGGGTCCTTCAGTACGGCGGCGAGCTCATCGACCAGGGCCTGGCGCGCGCGCGTCTCACCGGAGAGCGCGCGCTCGGGCAGCAGATCGTCGGCGGCTACCGGGCGCGGCGCCTGGGGCCAGCAGCGCGCTACGGCGAAGGCGTTGACCGCCGCGGAGCAGGACGCGGGGATGTCCGCCGTATCGCTCGCGGCCGGTCCGATGACGACCGGCCCGCTGCCGAAGTGCGGGGAGAGCAGTCGCGCGGTGCGGTCGTCGTCCTGCGACGTCGTCGCCAGCGCGACCAGGGCATCGCCGTGCAGCGCCGTGAGCAGCGCGATGCCGTGATTCTCCGCGGCCCGCCGCATCACCTGGAGTCCTCCGGCCCGGTCCACGTCCGGTGGCGCGCCGACCAAGACGATGCTCGCCGCTCCGGTCGGCCAGCCCAGGGCCGACGCGCGCGTGAGGACGCCGGCATCCGCATCGCCGCGCAGGAGCCCCTCCATGATGAGCGCCTCCAGGCGGGCATCCCATGCGCCGCGGGCCTCGGCGGCGCGCGCGTAGACCTCGGCCGCGGCGAAGGCGACCTCGCGCGAGTAGCTCAGCACCGCATCGCGGACGCCTTCGGCGGCCTCGGGACCGGCGATCTCGGGCAGGACCTGCTCGAGCAGGTCGACGGTGCAGCGCACCATCTCGACGGTCTGCTCCAAGGTGATCGCGCCGGCGAGCTCACGCGGGGCCGAGCTGAAGACGTCCAGTGCCTGGACGGCGCGGGGGTCGCGGTACCAGCTGATGACGCCGGCGATGCCCGCCTGCGCGATGAGCCCGACCCAGGAGCGCTCATCGGCGGGGAGTTCGCGGAACCACTCCAGGCGCTCGTCCAGATGCGCCGTGACGGTGGTGGCGAGCTCGCCGGAGGCGCGCTCCAATCGGCGTGCGGTGGCAGCGCGCGATGTCGCGGGCACTATCCCAATCCGGTGGAGCTCAGCCCGGTGAGATCGCCGATGATGCGGCCGATCACGAAGGTGACGACCGCTGCGAGGGCGCCCACGGTGAATTGCCTCAGCGCTCCCTTGACGACGCCCCTGCCGGAGAACCTGCCCACGAGCCCGCCGACGACGAGCATGGCGACCACGGCGAGGACGACGGCGATGATCAGCGGCGTGCTGTCGCCGCCGAAGACATCGGGCGCCACCACAGCGAGCAGATAGGGCAGGACCACGACCAGGGCGCCGATGGCGAAGGCCACGAAGCTGGACAGGGCGACCTTGTAGGGGTTGCCGAGCTCGTCGGGGTTGAGCCCGAGCTCCTCGCGGGCGAGGGTGTCCAGCGCTGCCTTGGGGTCGGCGAAGATCTTGTCGGCGGCCGCCTTGGCGGTCGCGCGATCCATGCCCTTGGCGCGGTAGATGAGTTCGAGCTCCTTGCGCTCCTCATCGGGCTTCTCCCGGAGCTCCCGGGCCTCCATCTCGATCTCGCGCTCGAAGAGATCCCGCTGGCTCGCGACGCTCACGTATTCGCCGGCGGCCATCGAGAAGGCGCCCGCGAGCAGACCCGCGACGCCCGCGAAGAGCACGACTCCGTTGT
>JALQSY010000125.1 GCA_023264215.1 Candidatus Nanopelagicales bacterium | reverse complement strand
TGATGCCTCCGCCGCGCAGGTCGAAGATGATCAGCGTGATCGAGATCAGCACCAGGATCGCCAGGACGATCCGCGACCGTCGGGTGTCTCTCATCGCACGCCCGAGCGATCGCCTAGTGGCGAGGCTCGGAGATGAGCACCTGCTGCAGTGCCTCGAACTCCTCCACGCACTTGCCCGAGCCCATCGCCACGCAGTCCAGGGGGGCGTCGGCGACGACGATCGGCATGCCCGTCTCGTGGCGCAGGCGCTCGTCGAGGCCGGTGAGGAGGGCGCCACCGCCGGTGAGGACGATGCCCCGGTCCATGATGTCGCCGGAGAGCTCGGGCGGGGTCCGGTCCAGGGTGGTCTTGACCACGTCCACGATGGCGTTCACCGGCTCGTCGATCGCCCGGCGGATCTCCTCGGCGGTCACCACGACGGTGCGGGGCAGGCCGCTCACCAGGTCGCGACCGCGGATCTCGGCGTGCGGCTCGTCGGGCATCGGGAACGCCGAGCCGATGGCGACCTTGATCTCCTCGGCTGTGCGCTCACCGAGCAGCAGCGAGTACTCCTTCTTGACGTACTGGATGATCGCGTTGTCCAACTCATCGCCACCGACGCGGATGGAAATCGACGTGACGATGCCACCGAGCGAGATGACCGCGACCTCCGTCGTGCCACCGCCGATGTCGACGACCATGTTGCCGGTCGGCTCATGCACGGGCATGTTGGCGCCGATCGCCGCGGCCATCGGCTCCTCGATGATGTAGACCTTGCGCGCGCCGGCGGCGTAGCCGGCATCCTTGACCGCGCGCTGCTCGACGCCGGTGATACCCGACGGGACGCAGATCACCAGGCGCGGCTTGGCTAGGTGGCGGCGGCGGTGAACCTTCTGGATGAAGTAGCGCAGCATGCGCTCGGTCGTGTCGAAGTCGGCGATCACGCCGTCCTTGAGGGGCCGGATGGCCACGATGTTGCCCGGGGTCCGGCCGATCATCTTCTTGGCCTCGGATCCGACGGCGAGGATGCCGCCGGTGGTCTGATTGATGGCCACGACCGAGGGCTCATTGAGCACGATTCCGCGTCCGCGGACGTAGACGAGGGTGTTGGCCGTGCCGAGATCGACGGCCATGTCGCGGCCGACGAACGACATCGTGTTGGACACGAACCCTCCCCAACGTTGGACCCGTGCCGTGACGGGCGTGAACCATGGTACGGGTCCGGGGCGAATTGCCCCAAGCCGATGGAGGAACTACGCCTCTCCCACGCGACGTGCACGCTCGATTTCCAGGCTGCGCAGGGCGGATTCCAGTCGTTGCGCTGTCCCTTCATCCACGGACAGGTCGTAGGCCGCGGGGACCACCGCGCCGAGGTCCGCGCGGTAGTCGTGGCCGCGGCTCTCGAACTTCCCAGGCTTGACGTTGGTCGCGAAGAGCGTGTCGATCATCACCTGCGCCCAGGTGATCCCCGGAGACCACAGCATGGCGTCGGGGACGTTGCGTCCGCGCGGGCGCTGCGCGAGCCAGGCGGGCTGGCGGTAGGCCACGGTCGGCTCGAAGCGCACCACCGGATCGCCGTCGTGCTCGAGGAACCACACGCGCGGGCGGGGGCTGGGCAGCGGCGCGGGGATCTGGTCGGGGCGGTCGATGGTGATGGACTCCCCCGCGGTCGCCGCGTGGAAGGCCACCGACTCCGGCCCGCCGGGTGTCCCCACCCACAGCGCGGCATCGACGCCGATCCGATCGAGGTCCGCCGTGCCCGCGGGGATGGCCGCCTGCTGTACGCGCGCGCCCAGGCTCTCGCCGTAGAGCAGCACGCGCGGTCGACGATCCCGACCGGCGAGATCCGCGGCGATGCCTTCGATGAGCAGCGACTGCGTGCGTGCCGCGAGCGCTACCCGATCAAGCGACAGGAACGACGGCAGCAGTCCGTAGCCGACGGCAACCGCGGCGACGTCGCCGTGCAACAAGATCTCGAGGATGTCGACCGGAGTCGGATTGGCGTAGCCGCTTCCCGCGGGCGCGCCGATGAGCAACGTCGAACGGTCGTACGCGCCCGTGCGACGCAGCTCAGCCAGGGCGAGCGCCACCCGCTCCTCGGGGGTCGGGGCGGAGTCGTAGCCGACGAAGACCCGGATGCCGGGCATCTGCAGCGGGCTGCCGGTCACCTCCTCCACGGCCGTCGTCGGGACGCTCGAGCCGAGGAACCTCGCCCCCTCGCGGCCCACGGTCGCGAAATCCACGAGGGATCCGGGGCCCCCGGACACTGTCTCCAGGCTCGGGGGCGTCGCGAAGCCCGGCTCGATGGCGCGCCCCCCGCCCTCGAGGCGACGCGACGCCTGCGACTTCGCGACCTTGAAGGCTCCGAACGCCGCGGCGCCACCGGCGGTGAGCCACGCAGTGCGACGCAGCCTTTCGCCCGCGGTCGGCAGGCCGCCCCGACGTAGCCCGAGGCTGCCGGCAGCGAGGAACGCTGTGCCTGCCGACGCCACCGTCATCGCGGCGATGAATCCCTGGCGCACGCGGGTGGGCCAGGGCATCAGGGTCGGCCGCGCAGCCGCATAGCCACCGGCTGCGCCGGACAGTGCCGCCACCCCCAGTCGAGCACGCGAGCGCAGCGCCATCGCGATCAGCCCAGCGAGGGGAAGAAGAGCGCGATCTCGCGCGCTGCGGACTCCGGCGAGTCCGAGCCGTGCGTGACGTTGAACTGCGTCTCGGTCGCGAGGTCTCCGCGGATCGTCCCCGGCGTCGCATTGACCGGGTTCGTCGCCCCCATCATGGTGCGCCAGGCGACGATGGCCTCGGGGCCCTCGATGACCGCGGCGACCAGCGGGCCGGAGGTGATGAAGGCGACCAGGTCGCCGAAGAACGGCTTGTCCGCGTGCTCGGCGTAGTGGGCCTGGGCAACCTCGGCGGTGATGGTGCGCAGTTCCATCGCCACGATGCGAAAGCCCTTGCGCTCGATGCGCCCGAGGACCTCACCGACCAGCCCGCGAGCGACGCCGTCGGGCTTGACCAGGACAAGGGTGCGCTGTGACACGTCTGCTCCTTCGCAGTGGACGGGGCCTCGGGCGATGCCCAGGCCGGCTCACGAGCCTATCCGGCGTCGGCGGGAGGTGCGTCGGCAGCGCCGCCCGGTCCGCCTTCGCCGCGGGCCTCGCGCGCGGCATCGACCTGGCTACCCAGGCGAATCGCGACGCCCCACAGCAGGGCGAAGATCCCGCCGACGATGAACATCGCCGGTGCGAGGAATCCGCTGAGCACGACCAGTGCCTGCAGCACCCACCCGACCGGGACAGCCCATGGCCGCGTCACGTAGCGCGCGAGGACGATGAGGGATCCGGCCAGCAGGACGCCACCGGTGATGCCGGCCCAGGGCGGGACGGGCACGGTGCCCACGACGATCACGACCGGGATCGCCAGGATGACGACGATCGCCTCGAGCGCGAGGACCGAGGCCCCGAGGACCCTCATCGCGGGTTCCGCGCGAGCATGGCGCGCGCCTGGCCCGCGGTGACCACTGATCCGGTGACGATGACGCCTGACGCGGCGTACGTGTCGGCCTCCTCTGCCAGCCGGATCCCCGTGTCGAGTCCGTCGGACAGGTCGCGCGCCACGGTGACGCGCTCCTCCCCGAAGATCTCCACCGCCAGCGCGGCGAGGGCGTCGACGTCGAGTCGACGAGGCGAGTCGTTCTGCGTGACCACGATCTGGTCGAGGACGGGCTCCAGCGCTCGCAGGATCCCCGTGGCGTCCTTGTCCGAGAGCACCGCGACGACCCCGATGAGGTGGGTGAAGGCGAAGGACTCGGAGAGGGCACCGGCCAGTGCCTCCGCCCCCGCGGGGTTGTGGGCCGCGTCGATGATGACGGTGGGCCCGCGCCGGACGATCTCCAGGCGCCCCGGCGACGTGACGTCGGCGAATCCCTCGCGCACCGCGTCCGCGTCGAGCGCCAGTGCACCGCCGCCGATGAAGGCCTCGGTCGCTGCGAGCGCGACCGCCGCATTGCGCGACTGGTGGGCTCCGAAGAGCGGGAGGAACACGTCGTCGTACACACCGGACAGACCCTGCAGTGTCAGCAGCTGCCCTCCCACCGCGACGGTGCGGTCGAGGACCGCGAAGCTGGTCCCCTCCCAGGCTGCGGGGACGCCCACCTCGTCGATGCGCGCTTCGAGCACCGCGGCCGCATCGGGCTCCTGCTCCGCGATGATGGCGAACGACCCCTCCTTGATGATCCCGGACTTCTCCGTGGCGATCAGATCGATCCGGTCTCCGAGGATGTCGGCGTGGTCCATGGCGACGCGAGTCACCACGGACACCTGCGGGCTGCAGACCGAGGTCGCGTCCCAGGTCCCGCCGACTCCGACCTCGACGACCGCGACGTCGACCGGGGCATCGGCGAAGGCGGCGTAGGAGATCGCCGTGAGGGTCTCGAAGTACGTCACCGGCGTGCCACCCTCGGCCTCGACGCTGGCATCGACCGAGGCGATGAAGGGCGCGACGTCGCCGGCCACGGCCATGAAGTCCTGGGCCGGGATCGGCTCCCCATCGATCTCGATCCGCTCGCGCATGTCGATCAGGTGCGGGCTGGTGTACAGGCCCGTGCGCAGGCCCAGCGCGCGCAGGAGGGAGGCGATCATCCGGGCGGTCGAGGATTTGCCGTTGGTGCCCGTGACCTGGATGACCGGGTACGCGGACTGCGGCTGGCCGAGCAGATCCATGATGGCGCTGATCCTCGACAGCGATGGATCGATCGCGTTCTCGGGCCATCTGCCGAGGAGCTCGGCCTGGAGTTCGGCGTAGCCCTCGGGCATGGCATCGGTCACGTCCAACACCCTAGTGGCGGCCTCCTAGGATGGGCCGCCATGAGCCCCAGCCTCCCGGATAAGCCCAGCATCGACGGCATCGAGCAGCGCTGGGTACAGGCGTGGGAGACGGACGGCACCTACCTCTTCGATCGCACCCGGCCTCGCGATGAGGTCTACTCCATCGACACTCCTCCGCCGACGGTGAGCGGATCACTGCACGTCGGTCACGTCTTCTCCTACACGCACACCGACTGCATCGCGCGCTACAAGCGCATGCGCGGCTTCTCCGTCTTCTACCCGATGGGCTGGGACGACAACGGCCTGCCGACCGAGCGCCGGGTCCAGAACTACTACGGCGTCCGCTGCGATCCGTCCCTGCCCTACGACCCTGGCTTCGAGCCCCCCGCCGAGCCGGACGCCAAGCACCAGATCCCGATCTCGCGCCGCAACTTCGTCGAGCTCTGCGAGCGGCTCACCGTCCAGGACGAGGTCGTCTTCGAGGAACTCTGGCGCCGCCTGGGCCTGTCGATCGACTGGACGCAGACCTACCAGACCATCGACGACAATGCCCGCGCGGTGTCGCAGCGCGCATTCCTGCGCAACCTCGCGCGCGGTGAGGCCTACCAGTCCGAGGCGCCGACCCTGTGGGACGTGACGTTCCGCACCGCAGTGGCGCAGG
>JALQSY010000124.1 GCA_023264215.1 Candidatus Nanopelagicales bacterium | reverse complement strand
CTCCGCGGTCATGCGAGCCATGCCGCCTCCCGCGTCAGGACGCCCACGACGGGACGGTGCAGGGAGACGACGCCAGCAGGTCCGCCAGCTCGGCGCCGTACTGCGTCGACCGCATCGCCGCCATATCCGCCCGCGTCGATTGCGCCCCGATGGCGCCGAACGCCAGCGACAGGCGCGACGTCGTGGCGCTCGTCACGGCGCCCACGCCCGCGCCCGCGCTCCCGCCGGCCGCCGCGCTGCCGCGGTCTGCCATCGACAGCCAGTGGGCGCACAGCAGCGCCACCGCGAGCCAGTACCGGCCGCCGAGGCAGTCGACCTCCGGCAGCCACGCGATGGCCGCCGACTCCGCGCCCGCCAGCCGCGGGTCCTCGGACGGCGACACGAACTGCGGCGCCCGCCACGCCAGAACCGACGTGACGGACGCAGACGCAGCCATCAGGCCACGCGCAGGACGGGCCGGTCACCGGTCGCGAGCGCCAGCACCGCGCGGTGCTCGCGCACGAAGTCGGCGTCGGCGCCGTCGAAGGTCACGCGCCCCTCGGTGCCGGCGGTCTTGCCCGCGCCGGGGATGACGAGCGCCTTGCCCGTCTCACGCTGGAGCACGAGCGGGTGGCGGCCGACGTTGACGATGTGCAAGGGCTTGGTAGCCATCAGGACTCCGGGGGAGACGGGGCGCCGAAGCGCCCGTCAGGGTCAGGGGGCGAGCGGAACGTCAGCGACGAGGACCTTCATGCGCATGAAGGACTTCACGCCCGCGTCGGTGTGGTACATGTAGAAGTACCGGCTGAACCCGCGCTCCTGCACCGGGAGCAGCGTCGGGCCGCGCACGAGGTCCCGGCCGAGCGCGAGGTTGTCGCGGTCGTCGAAGAACACCAGCGCATGACCGCTCGCCGGCCCCTGGTCGATGAGGCTGTGAGAGGGCTTGATAGCGATGGTGGGGAACATCTGCTCCAGCAGACGGAGCACCGACTGCTGGCCGCCACCGGTCGCCGCGTAGGTCTTGGACGCGAGGCCGTTGTACAGACGCAGGTCCATCGCGCACACGGTCGGCTGGCCGATGCCGGCCGACTGCGACGAGAGCAGGGTGGCAAGGTCGCTGTACTGCTGGATGACGGCCTGACCGGTGGTGGACGGGTCGAGCCACGCCGACGCCGCGAAAGCCTGCGGAATGTCGGGGTGCGTCAGGACACCGTAAATCTCCTCGGGCGTGCCAGCCGCGTCGCCCAGCCACACGCGCCGGTTCGCCGCCTGGAGGTGCACGACGTCGCGGTTAAAGGTCGTCGCACGCTGGAAGTTGACCCCCAAGCCCGCGAACCCGGCCGCCTGCTCCTCAAAGATGGTGCCCTCGACGACGGAGACATAGTGGGCCACGGGCCGCACCTCGTCCGCGAGGTCGAGCGAGACGGTCGGGATGTTCCCGCCGGCGCGGTAGCGCGCGACCTCGCCCTGGCCGTCCAGCGAGTAGTACCGCGACTCTTCGGCGCCGACCGGGGTGGTGGGCGCGAAGGTCGGGATGATGTCGAACCCGTCCAGCGCGGGGTACGGGCGCTCCATCAGGCGCTGCACCTCGGCAACCAGCAGCTCGCGCGGGGTGCCGTTGACGATGGCGTCCGCGGCGGCCTCGGTCTTGCGGACCTTCACGCCGTGGCGACCGGTGAGGAAGTGATCCGCGGCGGCGAGGGTGGCGAGCGACGTCGAGAACCGCGGGCTGACGCCGTGGCGGCGCTCCTCGGACTGCGCGTAGGCGAGCCGGTCGAGGAAGTCCGCGGCGCCGAAGCCGTGGGCGTTACCGTGGAAATGGACGGTGTTCATCGGAGGCTCCTTCAGGTCGCCAGACGGCGGATGAGGACGAGCGAGCCGGACGCGCGCTGCGGCTGGTACTTGGTGGCGGGCAGCGCGATGCGCGACGCGCCGGTGGTGGCGAACAGCGCGCCGTCGTTGGCACCGCCGCTAATGTCGACGAACAGGGGAGCGCCGAGCGTGTAGGAGCCCGACACCGGGACCCACACCGCCGACTGGACGCCGATCTGAATCGGGGCGTCCTGGCCGTCCTGCCAAACCGGGGCGCCGTCGTCCATCGGCTTGCGCGCCTCCGCGCCGAGAAGCGACGCGCCGAGGATCGCCAGCGCGATGCTGGTCTGCCCGGTCGGGGTTCCGCTGCCCGCCGTGATGGAGATGCTGCCGGTGGACCCGTCGATGATGCCGACGGACAGGGTGAACTCGACGCCCACCTTGTCGGCCGCAACGTCGAAGGTCCCGTCGCTGTTGTCGGTGATGGTGACGTCGGTCAGGGCGATGGCACCGAGCGCGGTCACGATGTTGCCGGCGGTGGTCGCCGCGTCGGTGTCGGCCGCGACGGTGACCGAGGTCCCGTCCAGGGTGACGACGTAGTCCTTGGCGGCCTCGTACACGACGGTCACGGTGGCCGACTGCGCGGACAGGACGTCGCCCAGCGGCTTGCACTGGAGCGTCGAGCCCGAGTAGCCGGACAGCGCCACGATGCGCCCGAACGGCAGGTCCTGCCCGTCGGCGGCGGCCGTGGTGTTCGCCAGCGTCTGGTTCGCCAGCGCCTCGGTCACGGCGATTGCGCCCGCGGTGCCGGCGAGGCGCGCGGTGATGACAACCGTCGAGCCCGACGCGGCGATGGTCGCCCACGCGGTGAGGCCCGGCAGCGCGTTGGCCGCAGCGGCGACGGCGGTGGCGATCTGCGCGGTCGTCTCGGAGCCCGCGCGGGTGAAGCGCGGCGAGAACGACGCGCCGTCAGGGGTCACGGCGTCAAAGCCGTAGTCCTGCGCGGCGGCGCTGCCGATGGTGAGCGTCCAGACGTCGGTGGTGGTGCCACCGATCCACTGTGCGCTGACGGTGTCGTCAAAGTTCTTGGAAACCGGCATACCCGCCACGGCGGCGGCGGGCTGCGCGGAGGTGTCGGAGAGGCCGAAGCCAGCAGCGAACGCGACCATGATGTCACTCCTTCCAGGCGGTGGGGATGCCGCCGGTGAGGCCGGCGTCCGAGGTGGGGGCCGAAGCCGGCAGCGTCAGGCCGTCAACCCCGGCAACGCGGGGGGCACGGGCCGCAAGCACGCCCGCCACGAAGTCGTCCGAAGCGTCAGCCGCCACGGTGATGCCGAGCGCCTTCGCGGCCCGGCGGCGAATGTCCGACGGGGTGCCGTCGAGGTCGTCGACGCCGGCCTCGCGCGCCACGTCGAGCGCGGCGGCGTAGTCCTGCGCGAACGCGAGACGGTCGGCAGCGTCCGCCGCGGCCTTCGCGTCGACGTCCTCTTCCTCGACCTCGGCCTCCGCGGCCTTCATCTCGTCCATCGCCATCTTGTAGCCGTCCGCCGAAGCCTGACGGAACTTGCCCATCATGTCCTCGGAGGCCATCGCGCTCATCAGCGCGGCGATGAGGTCCTTGATTTCCACGGTGTCTCCTGAGTCGTCGGAATCGGTGGCCCGGATGCCGGCTCGTTCGCCGCGCGGGGTGGTGACGAGGGCGACGTGGTTCGCGCGTCGATTGCGCTGTACCCCGTCGACGTCCCCATACCGCGACTGTTGCTCCGGCGTCAACACCGAGGCGTCCTCGATGCTGTATGTGTACCCCGGCGAAACACCGCGGATGCGCTCCAGCACGTCAATCCCGGCCCGGTTCGACAGCGTCACTTCCGCCCAGGTCGCCGGGCCGGGCGGGTTCAGCCCCTCGTCGCGCTCGACGTACTCAACCCGCGTCACGGTCCCGACCGACGCGTCCGGCAACTCGTCGAGGCGCAGGCCCCTCGACCCGTCCGGGTTGTCGTCCATCCGGTGCCAGTCCTGCAGGACGACCGGGGCGCCGCGCAGGGAGTCGAGCCACGCCGGGTCCGACATTGTGACCGCGTCGACGGCGTAGGTGCCGTGCGCGTAGGGAAGCGCGCCCTCGTGGGCGACCCGCATCCACAGCCGCCGCTGTCCCGCGGGGCCGTCTGACGGCGGCGGCAACACGCGCAGGCTGTCCTCGTCGAGCCCGATCCGGTCGACGGCGACGACGCTGGACGTGGTGGCCGTTGCGTTCATGGCGACAGTCTAGCCCGAGCGGGCCGGACTGTCACCGTGCGCGAAACGGTGAGCCGGCGTCGCGTTGCGCCGGGGTCGTCGCGGTCATCAGCCGTACCAGTTCGGGGTCGAGGTCGTCGTCGACGGGGATGGCGACGCACCGACACTGAATGTCGTGGCCGGGGTGCCCGCGTCGGTTTGTGCGGAGGTCCACGATGGGGCCGTCACTGTCCCAATCGAACACCTGCCCGTCGAGATCGGCGTGTCGGTTCCTGACCCGCTCGTCCCCGCTGGTCTGCCACCGGTAGCGGTTGACGCCGACGGCCTGCATCCCGCGCCGGTGAACCTCGCCGTTCAGTTTCCCCGTCTGGTCGCGGGCCAGTAGCATCGCGTGCCGCTTCTCGATGCCCTCGGCCCGGTGCAGGATGCGGGCTAGGTCCTCGACGCGCAGCGCCTCGTCCTGCGTCTGCATGACCCACGCCGCCACCCGGCTCGCCGTCTGCTCCGGCAGCGCGACGATGTACGACGTGCCGTCCTTGATCCACGCGTCCACCAGCCGCCGGGCCGCGTCGTCAGGCATCAGCGACACCACGCGCAGGCGCTCGCCCGTCACGCTCGCATAGGCCCGCTCGACGGCTCGTGCCGCGCTGGCGTCGGCGCGGTGCGCGATGCGCTCGCCCACCTCGCGCAAGGCCGGGTCGTCGACCGCGCGCCCCGTTTCCTCCGCGAGCCACCGGCGCAGCGCCTCCAGCGCCGCGTCGCGCCATGACGCATCCGTCGCGCGCCCCAGCGTCGGAGCCCCGTACAGGCGCAGCGCCCGGTTCAGCGCCGCACGCAGCCGCCGGTGGCCCGCCTCGACCCGGCGGCGCATGACCGCCATCATCAACCGCTCGTGCGTCACGGCCGGCTGCAACTGCCGCACCCGCTCCGGGGCCGTCGGCGCAACCGGGCCGATGGCGTCGGCCGCATACCCGCGCGCCAGCACGGCCGCGCCCTGGCGACGCGCAGCGGTCAGGGCACGGCGTCGGGACTCCGGGTCGCCGGGGTCGTAGGTGTACGCCTTGCCCGACTCGCCCCAGCGGTACGCCGGACGGCCACCCACAGTGACGCGACGCACCGGCACTATGACACCGGCCGAAGCACGATGACCGCGCCCCCGGTGACGACCGCCGAGCCGCTGCCCGCCACCTGCACCGCCGCCAACTCAATGTCGCCGCGCGGCCCCACGATGATGCCCGAGCGGGGCACGTCGGCGCGGCCGTAGTCGTAGGCGATGGCGTCGTCGTCGACGCCGGACACGTACCGGTGGGAGACCTGCTCGAGGCCGTCGAGGTCGCCGGTGCCCTTGAGCTCGTGCAGCCACAGCTCGCACGTCGGGTCGAGCGCGGCCGCGCACGCGAGGACCCGCACGGCGGACGTCTTGCCCTGCCCGGGCAGGGACCCGACGAGCACGTTG
>JALQSY010000123.1 GCA_023264215.1 Candidatus Nanopelagicales bacterium | reverse complement strand
ATCGCGGCGGCCTCCCCGCGCGTCGAGACGATCATCTTCGGCCCGGCGGACTTCATGGCGAGCATCAACATGAAGTCGCTCGTCGTCGGCGAGCAGCCACCGGGCTACGACGTCGGGGATGCGTATCACTACATCCTCATGCGCATCCTCATGGCAGCGCGGGCGCACGACAAGCTCGCGATCGACGGTCCCTATCTCGCCATCAAGGACGTCGACGGCTACCGGCGGGTCGCGTCGCGCAGTGCGGCGCTCGGCTTCGATGGCAAATGGGTGCTGCACCCGGGCCAGGTGGACGTCGCCAACGAGGTCTACAGCCCGCGCCAGGAGGATTACGACCAGGCCGAGCTGATCCTCGATGCCTACGCCTACTACACCTCTGCCGAGGGCGGGGCGAAGGGCGCGGTGATGCTCGGCGACGAGATGATCGACGAGGCATCGCGCAAGATGGCGACCGTCATCGCCGCTAAGGGGCGGGCCGCCGGCATGTCGCGGACCCAGGCGTTCACGCCACCGGAGTAGTCGCCTGGCCTCCTCGACACGCGAAATCGACGCTTCGGGCGCGCGCTAGGTGTCGATTTCCCGCATTGCCGAGCCGTCGTGGCCCGATCGGTTGACCTGTTGCGCCGCTGGCGTTCGCCGATCGCGCACTGGCGCCATGGGCTTTCGCGACTAGCCTGAGGGTGTGGATCCGAGTCGTCAGCCCAGTCGCGACCATGCGGCGAGGCTCCTCGGCGTCGCACCCGATGCGGACGCCGCTGAGATCAGGCGGGCCTTCCGACTATGGGCCTCGATGGCGCATCCCGATCACGGCGGCTCAGCGCAACGCTTCGCCGAGATTCGCGCAGCGCGTGACCTGCTGCTCCAGCCGGAGCCGGTGCCCTCGCGGCGATCACGCCAAGCCCGCGCCGGGGCCGACCGGGCTCCCGGGGCGGCCCGGGACGCCGGGCGCGGTTCGGCCGCCGCCGCTCCGGAGGTCCCCCTGCGCCCCCGCAAGCCGTGGTCGAAGGTGCTGGTCACTCCTGCGCCGTCGACGGTCGCCATCCTCACGGTGGCGGCCGTTCTCAGCGTCCTCGCGATGCTGGTCGGCACCTCCGTCGAGATGCCGTGGGGAGTCGTCCCTGCGGCAGTCGCGTCGGCGCTGTGGTGCGTCGCACTGTCCCGCGCCGTCCTCCGCGGTGCCGACCACGGCCATGTCATCGTCACCCGCACGGCGGGCTGGACGGTCGTCACCGCGGGACAGCTCGTCGTCGCGGTACTCGCCGGGATACCCGTCGTGGAGGTTCTTCCCGTGCTCGCCCTGCCCTTCGTCATGGCGATCGCGGCGGTCAACCCAGCCGCCGGGCTACGCCGCGCGCCCCGCGTTAACGTGCGTTAGCCTGACTGCCGGAGACAGCAGGGAGGGAACATGTCGCGTCTGGCTCAAACGGAGGGGCTCACCGACGTCCAGGTCGAGATCCTCAAGGCGGTCCGTGACTACGTCGACAACGAGATCCTGCCCTACGCCACCCACCTCGAGCACAAGGACGAGTACCCCGCCGACATCGTCGAGGGCCTGAAGGATCTCGGCGTCTTCGGCCTGATGATCCCCGAGGAGTACGGCGGCCTCGGGGAGTCCCTGCTGACCTACGCCCTCGTCGTCGAGGAGATCGCGCGTGGGTGGATGAGCGTGTCCGGTGTCATCAACACGCACTTCATCGTGGCGTGGATGGTCATGCACCACGGCACGCAGGAGCAGAAGGCCCACTATCTCCCGCTGATGGCGACCGGGGAGGTGCGCGGCGCCTTCTCGATGAGTGAGCCCGGGTGCGGCTCCGACGTGGCTGCGATCCAGTCCCGTGCTGTCCGCGACGGCGACGACTACATCCTCAACGGGCAGAAGATGTGGCTGACCAATGGCGGCAGTTCGACCCTGGTCGCCGTCCTCGTCCGCACCGATGGCGATGCACCCGAGGACGCGTCGGTCTACAAGAGGATGACGGCGTTCCTCGTGGACAAGCCGTCCGGCTTCGGCGAGGTCCGGCCCGGCCTGACGATCCCCGGCAAGATCGAGAAGATGGGCTACAAGGGAGTCGACACGACCGAACTCGTCATGGACGACCTGCGGCTGCCGGCGAGCGCCATTCTCGGCGGCGAGCCCGGTCGCGGTTTCTACCAGATGATGGATGGGGTCGAGGTCGGTCGCGTGAACGTCGCCGCTCGCGCCTGCGGCCTCGCGCGTCGCGCGTTCGAGCTCGGAGTGGACTACGCCCAGCAGCGCGTGACGTTCGGCAAGCCGATCGCCCAGCATCAGGCGATCCAGTTCAAGCTGGCCGACATGGCGACCAAGATCGAGGCCGCGCACCTGATGATGGTGATGGCGGCGCGCAAGAAGGACTCCGGGGAGCGCAATGACCTCGAGGCCGGGATGGCCAAGCTCCTGGCCAGCGAGTACTGCAAGGAGGTCGTGGAGGACTCCTTCCGCATCCATGGCGGATACGGGTACTCCAAGGAGTACGAGATCGAGCGGCTCTACCGCGAGGCGCCGATGCTCATGATCGGCGAGGGCACCGCGGACATCCAGAAGATGATCATCGCGCGCCGCCTGCTGGAGGAGTACAAGAACCGCGGCTAGGCCACCGCTGGAGTCCGGCCGCCCTGCGCCAGGCGCCTGATGAGCCAGTCGATGCCCCACAGGATGAGGCAGATCACGATCGCGAAGATCACGATGCCCAGAACGTTGAGCAGCACCGAGCCGTAGCCGTACGTCGCCACGTCGAGGAAGCCGTAGGGGTAGGCGCCGATGAACGCGCCGCGGATCAGCGCGAAGACGAGCCAGATGATCGGCACGATCAGGCTCGCAGCGATGATGCGCCACGAGATCCAGCCCCTCGGGCCGGCGATGAGCCACACCAGGAACGTGACCAGCGGTGTGAGCACGTGCAGGAAGAAGTTGGTCCAGACCTCCAGGCCCTGGTTCTTGGCCGTCGAGGCCAGCACGACGTTGTAGATGATGCCTGTGACGACGATCATGAGGACGCTGTCGAGCCGGAGTACCCGGAACCAGAAGCTGTCGCGCTCGGGGCGCGCCCAGAGCATCAGCATCACGATCGCGACGAGGATGTTCGACCAGAGGGTGAAGTAGGTGAAGTAGTCGAAGACCCGTCCGAGCAGTCCTTGGCCCGCGAAGCCCAGGGCCGTCGGGTTGGTGTTCTGGCTCGGATACGTGCCGAGCACGGTGAGCGTGAAGGAGAAGAGGGCGCCGAACGCCGCGATGACGCCGTTGATCCCGAAAAGGGCGCGCCGCCAGGTCGTCGCCGATCGGGTGGGATGTGCCGCCGCGGTCTGACTCATGGGCCGACAGGCTACGCCGAGAGGAGCCGCCCGGTGGGGCATTCGCGCAGAGCGGCCTAGCCTGGGTGCGTGGGTCTCCGCCGTGACGACAGGCCGGGCATCGAGGCGATTTTCGCGGATATCGCCGAGTCGTGCCGGCGACTGGACGCCCCGACCTACGCAGCGTGGGCTGAGTGCGTGGTGGCCTGGCACGAACACGAGCCGTTGCGCAGCCTGCTGGATCCCTACGTCGACGCGCGCATCGGCGACATGATCCCCCTGCGCATGTTCGCTGCTGTGCAGCGACTGGCCCTGCGACGGCAGGCGCCGCAGATCGCGCTCTACCTCCCTGCGCTCGGTGGAATGGCGCACGGCGATGACGCAGATCGAATGTGCCGTCACCTGCTCGCGACAATCGAGGAGCACCGCGACGAGATCGCGGCGGCCATGGAGAGGATCCCGCAGACCAATGAGGTGGGAAGGGCCGTCGGCCTGGCTGCGTTGCTGCGTCGACTTCATGCGGCGTTCGCCCTGCCCGTCGACCTGCACGAGATCGGCTGCTCGGCGGGGCTGTCCCTGCGTGTGGATGCGCTGGTCGAGCGGGGCGTCATCGGCGCTGATCATCCCGAGTGGGGAGCGATGCCGCCGGTGAGCGCACGGCGTGGCTGCGACCTGGCGCCGGTCGATGCCTCGACGACGGTCGGCCGGACGCTGCTCACGTCGTTCGTCTGGCCTGACCACGTCGATCGTTTCGAACGACTGAGGCAGGCCCTGGATGTCGCGGCCGGTGTCGACGCTGAACTCATCACGCGCGATGCGCTTGCCTACGTACGCGATCTTGGACTGCGCCCCGGTCATGTCGTCGTGGTGTGGCATTCGGCCATGTGGCTCTATCTCCCGGTCGACGAGCGACGCCGGATCCAGGAGGCCATCACGCGGCTCGGCGACGCAGCGACGGTGGACAGTCCCCTCGCTCACATAGGGCTCGAACCCGTCTCCGACGTGGAGGGCGGCCAGCACCGCTTCACCCTGTCCATGGCCACGTGGCCCGGGATCGACGGCGTGCCCGCCGGCGTGGACGTCCCCTGGGGCCACGCGCCGCCCGCGGGGGAGCCGGTCGACTGGAGCGTCCCGTGCGCGGGGGCGGTGGTTCGCGACGACATCGGGCGCATCCTCCTCGTACGCCGAGGTCAGGCGCCATCTCGCGGCCTGTGGTCGCTCCCGGGCGGTCGTGTCGAGGGCTATGAGCGTTGGGACGACGCCGCCGTGCGCGAAGTGCGCGAGGAGACCGCCATCGAAGCTCGTGAACCGCGCTTCGTGGGCATCGTCGAGCGCGGCAGCGAGTCGGGCTCGACGTATGTCATCGCCGACTACGCGATGAGCGGCGAGGGAGTGCCCGTCGCGGGCGACGACGCCGCTGATGCCAGGTGGTGCACCGCCGACGACCTCGCATCCCTGGAGACCTCTCCGGGGCTCCTCGAGGCATTGCGCCAGTGGGATCAGATGCCGACGGGCTAGTCGCCCTGGGCAGGAGCGCCGCCGCGCTTGGTGCGGCGCCGCCGCCGGCGCGGCTTGGGCGTGTCGGCTGACTCCGTCGCGGGAGCCTTGGGTGCGCCCCCGGATCGGCCGGCGCGGTCGCGACCCGAGCCACGGGAACCCGAGCGCGTCGAGGCACTGCGTCCGCGATCCTGCGCGGGCTTCTTGCGGCCGGTCTCGCCGAGGTCCTCCACCTGCTCCGCCTGCAGACCCGCGCGGGTCTGCTTGTCCTTGCCCAGGCGTCCGGTGGTGTCCCGCGGGACGCCCAGCCCGGTGTAGACGTGGTCGGACGTGGAGTAGGTCTCGATCGGATCCTTGAAGGGAAGGCCGAGGATCTTGTCGATCATCTGCCAGCGCGCGATGTCCTCCCAGTCGACCAGGGTCACAGCGACGCCGCTCGCGCCAGCGCGACCGGTGCGGCCGATGCGGTGCAGGTAGGTCTTCTCGTCATCGGGGCACTCGTAGTTGATCACGTGCGTGACGCCGTCGACGTCGATGCCGCGGGCGGCGACGTCGGTGGCGACGAGGACGTCGACCTTGCCGTTGCGGAACGCGCGCAGGGCCTGCTCGCGCGCACCCTGTCCGAGATCGCCGTGGACGGAGCCGACGGCGAAGCCGCGCTCGGTGAGCTCATCGGCGATCTTCTGGGCCTTGCGCTTGGTGCGAGTGAAGATCATGGTCAGTCCCCGGCCGTCGGCCTGCAGGACCCGGGAGA
>JALQSY010000122.1 GCA_023264215.1 Candidatus Nanopelagicales bacterium | reverse complement strand
CTATCGGTCGTCCACTCCAGGACGGCGAGGTTCGTGAGGGCGAATGGGGTGTAGAAGACCTGGGCGAGGAAGGCTCCGGTATGCGACGCCACGGATGCCAGGAGCGCCAGGATAGGGAGGAGAATGACGAAGGCGGGATGGGGCAGGGATACGAGCGTCGCCAGCGATGCCACGCAGATGCCCACGATGGCACCAAGCGCCATGCGCACGGCGGTCGTCCCGCCGGACGTGGCCGAGAAGCTCACCTGCGTCACGCACAGCGCGGCCAGCACCACCCATAGTCCGTGCTCCAGTCCGATCAGTCGCACCAGCAGTACGCAGAGGGCTATGGCGGCGCCGGTGCGCACGGCGCTTGTGAACCACACGGACCTTCGCGTCAGGTTGACCCGCAACAGGGCGAGTGGCCGTCTGTCGGCCGAGCTTCCGATGTCCGGCTCCGGGTAGGCGCACCCGCGCGACAGCCCTGCCAGCCACAGCATGCGCATGGCAAGGATCGAGACCAGTCGCGCAGGGTAGTGCTCGCGAAGTTCGCCCGGGCTTTGGCCGCCAAGGGCATGGAGATCGTCTCGGCGAGCGGCCGGAAGATCAGGCACTCGGCTAGGTGGTCGCCGAGATGTCAGAGCCATCGCTGCACTGGAGAAGGCCTCCGCTGACACGGCCAGAAGGACGCGCGAGTGCTTCCCTCCATCCTGCTCGGCCATCGACGAGGGATCGACCACATCGAGGGCAGCCGTACCCCACTGGGTTCCATCGACCATCGCGGCGAGCGCGCGTTGACGGCGACCGACGGCACCGAGTCGGACGCTCTCCTCCTGGACGGTTAGTCGAATCTGCTCACTTGTCAGGCGGGCACGCTCGCGCATGTGCCGGACTGCCTCGGCGCGCTGATCCGGATCGCAGATGGCAGCTGCGTCCTCCAGCCACGCAGCGACCAGATCCCGAATCCGATTCCCTGCCCTGCCGGGGAAGATCAGCACTCCCGCAGCCGTCGCCATGCACGAGCCGATGAGCCAGGATCCGACGAGTTCGGGAATCTGCGAAGGCGTTGCGCCCGACATCAGCGGCAGGAAGAAGGCGCCCTGCAGGCCGACGGAGGCACGTGCGGCAAAGCCGCGCAGCACACGGACGTAGGAGAAGAGGAAGGAGACGCCGAACGCTGCGACGACAGCCGGTATCAGCCAATTGCCAACGACGCTTCCCAGCACGACGGCTAGGGCGCCAACCGCAGCGGCAGACCCGTAGCCGACGAGACGATCGTGGGTGCTTCCGGGGTAGTCGAGGAAGTACAGCATGCAGATGACGGCGAAGGACCCGAGGACGACGGCCGTGGGATCGGTGAAGAGGAACCACACGGTCACGTCGACTGCCGACATGGTGACGGCGAAGCGCACCGCGGACCGCCAGACGTGCGGCTGGCGGACGGTGTGCCGCAAATCCGCCGTCACCCCACACCCCATTTCGATAGGCTCCGCCGACACTAGTGGGCGCGATCCTGCTTCGGGTATCTCGCAACCCCGCGTCGGAAGGAGCTTGTGATGGCGGTTCGGACGATGAGTGAGGCAGGTCCCCTCGGTTCGGGTGCCAGCACGGCGGTAGCGCTGGGTGGCGGCGGGGAGTGGTTCGTCGCGTGGATGGTGGGCTACGCCAATGGCCTGCTCCAAGGAGGAGTCGACCTCGCCAAGGCCGACGTCACCATCGGCACCAGCGCGGGTGCGATCGTGGGTGCTGCGATCAAGGGTGGGCGCCTGTCGGAGTTGACCGAGGCACTCGATCAGTTGGGGGCCAACCCGGCCATGGCCAACAAGGTGCTCAACATCAGTGCCGGCGCTGCGTCGCAGGCGCGCGCGCAAAGCGTGATGGGTGAGACCACCGAGATCACGCCGACGACGCTTCAGCAGATCGGGCGAGCGGCGATGGCCTCACACAATGCACCTGACGACAAGTACGTGGCCTCAGTCCAGGGGCTCCTCGGCCTAGCGGCGTGGCCTGACGGTCACCATACGACTGCAACCGACTGCTACACCGGGGAGTCTGTCGTCGCAAGCAGCGATTCAGGTGTCACGATCGCGCAGGCTGCCGCTGCCAGCTCCTCGCTCCCGGGCGTCAATGGCCCGACCTGGCTCGGCGACCGGTACTGCATGGATGGCGGCGTCAGCACCTCGAGCACGCACGCCGAGGCGCTCCAGGGCGCGAAGGCAGTCCTCATCATCGCGATGTTCGACTTCCTCGCCGATCCGCCCAAGCACGTCAACCCGTCGTTCGGCATAGCCGAGCGTGTGCATCCGGGGACCGCACAACGGGAGGCTGCGGCGTTACGAGCCAGTGGAAGCACGGTCCATGTCACCATCGCCAATCCGGATCCGACGACGGATTTCATGGATGCGGCCACGATGGGACCCGCGATGGCCGATGGCATGGCCCGCGGAAAGGCGGATGCACCGTCGATCCAGGCCATATGGTGACGCGATGACTACCTCGCATGCGCAGGATGGCGCTGCCCCGGCACGCAGGCGCGGGATGCCGATGAAGAAGCGAGTCATCATCGCCGCGGTCGTGCTCCTCATCACCATGGTGCCGGCGTGGATCATGCTCGCCGTCACGTACGTGGGCACGGGTCAGTTGCAGGGGGCGGCGTTCTGGGCCTCGCTGCCAGCGGTTGCTGGGCTCGCTGTCGCGGCCACGGCTGGACGACGATTCGCCGTGATCGCGGCCATCGTCGTGGGCCTGCTCGCTCCGCTGAGCATCGTCGCGGGCTCCTCGCCTGTTTCGGGCGCTGCGCTCATGGCGCTCATGGCGATGACCGTCGGCAGGCTGTCTCGCTTCGGCCTGCACAAGTCGGCACTGCTCTACCCCGTCATGCTCGCCTGGCCCCTCATCGCGCCGCCGACATGGTCGGGTGCGACCACCGTCGACCGCTCGGATACGCCGTACCTGCTGTGGATGGCGGCGATCTTCTTCGTCGGAGCGGTGCTCCCGGCGCTGGTGGTGCCACTCCTCATGCGCAAGCGCCCAACACCGCCGTTGACCCAGCACTCTCGCAGTGAATCCGTCCCCTACACGGTCGTCATCACGGTGCTGCTCGCGGTGTCCACATTTATCGTCCTCGACAATCCGCGACTCTATGGCGGAGCCTTCCTCATCGCCGCGATCCTCGTCCTCGCGCCGATTGGCGTGGCGACGCCACTGCGCGACACCTTCTGGCGGATTCTCGGCACCCTGATCGGTTCAGTGCTCCTGCTGGCTGTCCTCTCGCAGATCGACTCACTTGCACTGATCTACCTGCTGGGCCTGATCTTCATCGTCATCGCCCTGATGTCGCGTTTCGGCGTTCACGGCTGGCTGTACTACGTCTTCATGGTGCCGGCGACAGCTGCTCTCAACGCGACAACCCTCACGCAGGTGGGGCAACTCGGTGAGCAGCGTCTGGTCGACAACGTCGTCGGCGGTGTCCTCGTGCTCATCGGAGTCGCCGCGACGATTGCGTACTCCCACTGGGCCACACGACATGGCCATGCCGATGCGGGCGATGCTGAGGCCGACGCCCTCGCGGATGCGCAGGATCCCGCGCCTGCCTCAGCGACCTAGTCGAGGGTGCAGGGCCAGGTGACGGTCGTGCGCGGCTCGGGGACCTCCGGTCCGTCGAGGTAGGTCTCCCACGGTGCACCCGTCGGGCGGTGCCCCGAGGTCGTGAACCACTCCTCGATGGCCTGGTATGCCCCCGCGACCCCCTCGTACGGCCCCACGTGCGTGGTGAGGGCAGCCATCCCGCCCGGAAGCGTGATCGTGTGCACGTCACCGTCGAGGTCTAGATCCGCGGGGCAGGGGAAGCCAGCCTCGACGGTGAAGCCGCCGTCGACCATGTCGTACCGGGCGAAGGGCTTGCCGTCGACCGGCACGGCGGAGCGTGCCAGGGCGCCCAAGACCTTGTCGAATGCCTCCGCGAGGAAGCCGCCGACCTCGTCCATGCGGCAGGTGCCGGAGAGCACCGCGGCGTGCTGCGAGTCGATCTCGACCGTGTGGATGTCGTATGTCATGGCAAACCTCCTGGGGTCAGCCTACGCCGCGGTGAGCTGGCGCTGACGGGTGATCGCGGGTGACAGTCCAGCGGCGAGCACGGCGAGCCATCCTGTGCGCGGCGAACACCTGGACCAAGACGATGGATCACCGTCTTGCAACCGTCGCGACCCCGTGACGCCCTGCTCGGTCTCGCCCTGCTGTCCGTGCTCGTGCCGTGTCACCATAGGGCCATGCAGGGATTGGGGTCGACGGCCCGGTCCATCGGGCGCGGACTCACCGAGGGGTGGCCGTCCGCCGACCTCGTGCGTCTCCTGGCACAGGCGGTCACCGACTTCGACGCACTCCCAGACCATGCCTCCCGCGAAGCCTTCATCTCGGAGCCCGAACTCATCGGCGATACCGCCTGGGATGCGGCTATGGCCGCCCTCGCGGTCCATCTGTGCCAGCGCGGCGGCTTCGACCGCTCGCCCGACTGGACGCGGGCCAGCGAGCGCTACAACCCCAGCATTGCCTGGCTCAGCCTGCCGCCCGACAGCACACTCCAAGCCTTCGTCTACCAGCGCACTCCGATCTACTTCAAGGCGCGAGGGGTCATGCTCGACGAGGCGAACCTGGTTTCCGTATGAGCGAGATGTTGGGGCGCGACGAGATCATCGACCTGCTCACCGTGCTCGGCCAGCGCCTCGACGGCCGAGGACTGCGCGTGGACATCTACGTCGTCGGGGGCACGGCGATGGTCCTGGCCTACGACCGCGCGCGTCTCACGCGTGACATCGATGCCGTCTGGGACGCGACGGATGCCGTCGCCGACGTCATTGTCGAGATCGCCCAGGAGCGCAGTCTCCCGCGGGATTGGCTGAACGACCGGGTCCGTCCGATGCTCCCGCGCGTATTCGACGAGGGCCAAAGCGAAATACTCAACCTGCCCGGGCTCGCTGTCACCGTCGCCTCTGCCCGGCACATGATCGCGATGAAGGCACGGGCAGCGAGGGATGCGCGCGACCTCGATGACCTCGTCCTGCTCTGCGATCGCGAGGGCATCGACCAGGTGACCGACGTCCTCGCGATCGCCGACGAGGTATGGGGGCCCGGGATGTTGCGGGCCGAGACGGTCTTCTCGGTCCGCGAGGGACTGCTCGCCCGTGGACTTCGCGAGTAGCCCCTAGAACAGCCCCACCACGGCGCCGTCGACGAGGTTGATCTTCTCCGACGACGGGGTCTTGGGCAGGCCGGGCATGGTCATGATGTCGCCGCAGATGACCACGATGAACTCTGCGCCGGCCGAGAGCCGCACCTCGCGAACGTCCAGGCTGTGGCCTGTCGGTGCGCCACGCAGCGCCGGATCGGTGGAGAAGGAGTACTGCGTCTTGGCGATGCAGACCGGAAGGCTTCCGTACCCCTCGACGGCCAACTCTCGAAGCCGCGAACGAACTTTGGAGTCGGCGGTTATCTCCGATGCTCCGTAGATCTTCGTGGCGATTGCTTCGATCTTCTCCCACAAAGTCGCGTCGTCTGCATAGACGAAGGAATCATGGCCCGCATCGACTGGTCGTTCGTCGGCATCGCAAATTTCGACGACGCGTCGCGCCAACTCAGCCGCACCGGCGCCGCCATCGGCCCAGTGGGTAGCCAAAACGATCGGCACACCCAATGACTCCACGTGCGAT
>JALQSY010000121.1 GCA_023264215.1 Candidatus Nanopelagicales bacterium | reverse complement strand
GAGTATCAGCGAGAGCAGGACCGACAGGATGAGCGCGGCGATGATCGACAGCCAGAGGTTCCAGCCGATCGTGATCACGAATACGCCGATGCCGTAGGACCCCACCGCGACGAAGGCGATCTGGCCGAAGTTGAGCAGGCCGGTGTAGCCGAACTGGATGTTCAGGCCCATCGTGGCGAGCAGGTAGATGATGGCCGTGACGCCGATCGCCTGGGTGATCGACTGCGTGAGGACGAATCCGAAGTCCATGTCAGCCCACCCTCTCCGGTCGTCCGAGTAGTCCCTGTGGTCGAACCAGCAGCAGGACGATCATGAGGAACAGCGCTGCGGCGGTCTTCAGCTCGGTGGGCACGAAGAGCGTGCTCATCTGCACCGTGATGCCGACGACGAATGCGCCGACGAGCGCGCCCCCGATGGTCCCGAGTCCGCCGAGCACGATCGCGGCGAACATGGTCAGCAGGAGGTACTGGCCCATCGTCCAGACGACGTTCTGCGTGAGGCCGAGGAAGATGCCGGCGAACGCCGCCAGGCCGGCGCCGATGATCCACACGACGGAGATGACGCGCTCGACGTTGACGCCGGAAGCCGAGGCGAGTGCGGGGTTATCCGACACCGCGCGGGTCGCCTTGCCGATGCGGGAGGACCTGAGCCACCAGACGGTGATCGCGAGCGCCAGGATCGCCAGCGCCGACAGGATGATCGACTTGGGCGTGACGAAGATCGGCCCGATCTCGATGCCGGGCTGCCCGGAGTACTGCTGGTAGCTGCGCGGCTGACCGCCGAAGATCAGCAGCAGGATGTAGCGGATCGTGATGGCCAGGCCGATGCTGACGATCATGGCGGCGATCAGGCCCGTGCGTCGCTTGCGCAGCGGCCGCCACAGGATCTGGTTCTGTCCCCAGCCCCACAGCAGCGCGCTCAACAGGACCGCGATGGGCGCGGCGATCCAGATGTTGAGGCCGATGGGCGAGGTGTTGAGCACCAGGGCGGTGAACGCGCCGAGCGTCAGCAGCTCGCCGTGGGAGAAGTTGGTCAGCCCGGTGGTGCCGAAGATCAAGTTCAGGCCCAGGGCGCCGAGGGCGATGACCAGGGACAGGATGAGGCCGTCGATGAAGAGCTGGAGGACGCGAGCGCCGGTGACTCCGCCGGGGGTGTCGGCGGCGCCCTCCTCGCCCTCGCCGGGCACTCCGACCGGGAAGAGGGCCTTCTTGTCACCGGTGAGGACGTTGACCACGCGCTCGGGCCCGTCCTTCACCGTGTCGCCGGTCGGGATCGTGGCCTCGTCCACCGTCACGGTGTACTTGCCCGAGCCGGGCACCTCCACCGTGGCCTCGCCCTTGTCATCGGTCTGCGCCGATCCCGTGAAGCCGTCCGGTCCGGTGATGCTGATCGAGACGCCCGGTATGGGCGCTTTATTGGCGTCGGACACGATCGCGGTGATGGACGGTCCATCGGCGTGGGCAGCGCCTACGCCGACGAGGGTGGCAGCGAGGAATCCCAGGAGTAGCAGGGTGAGACGGGCAACTCCCCGGTGCACTCGGCCTCCTGAAGTCAACGGGGCCCCAACCGGGCCCCTGCGGTGCTCGTGAGCATAGCCGTCTGTCCACAGAGGGGAAGCCCATTGGGACATTCGGGACGAACTCGTGATGATCAGCCGGTGTCGGCGTCGCGGAGGAAGCACGTCAGGCGCGCCGTGCAGATCGGCCGGTCATGGTCATCCGAGACGACGACGTGCGCCGTCACCAGCGTGCGTCCCCTGCTGAGGGGGGTCGCCACGGCCGTCACCCAGCCTTCCCGGGCGGAGCGATGGTGCGTGCAGGAGAGTTCGATCCCGACCGCATAGCGACCTGATCCGGCGTTCAGGTTGGCCAGGACCGACCCGACGCTCTCGGCGAGGACGGCGCTGGCACCGCCGTGCAGGAGGCCGAAGGGCTGGGTGTTGCCGGCGACGGGGATGCGGGCGACGACCCGGTCGGGGGTGGTCTCCAGCCACTGCATGCCCATGCGCTCGCCAAGGCCCCCGCGGTCGGCCGCGGCAATGTGCGCCAGCACCTCGGCGTCGCGATCGGATCCGTCGGGGGAGCGCGGGGAGTCATCGGGCATGGGGGCAGCCTAGGAGCACCCTAGGATCAGTGCGTGACGACGGGTCGGCTGCTGCTGCTCGACGGGCACTCCCTGGCCTACCGCGCCTTCTACGCGCTCCCGGTCGAGAACTTCTCCACCGTCTCGGGCCAGCCGACGAACGCCGTGTACGGCTTCACCTCGATGCTGATCAACGCCCTGCGCGACATCGACCCCACGCACATCGCCGTGGCGTTCGACGTATCGCGGGCGACCTTCCGCAGCGAGACGTTCGAGGACTACAAGGCCAACCGGGCCAAGACGCCCGATGAGTTCCGCGGCCAGGTGGACCTCATCCGAGACGTGCTCACGGCCATGGGGATCCGCTATCTCGAGCGTGAGGGCTTCGAGGCGGATGACCTCATCGCCACGCTCGTGACCCAGGCGGAGGCCGCCGGTATGCAGACGGCCGTGATCACCGGGGACCGGGACACGTTCCAACTCGTGTCGGATGGCACGACGGTGCTGTATCCGCGCAAGGGCGTGTCGGACCTCGCGCAGATGACACCCGAAGCGGTCCAGGAGAAGTACGGACTCACCCCCGCGCAGTACCCGGACTTCGCTGCGCTGCGCGGGGATCCGAGCGACAACCTTCCCGGGATCCCGGGAGTGGGCGAGAAGACGGCGACGAAGTGGATCACCGAGTACGGATCCCTCGCCGGTCTGGTCGAGCACGCGGACGAGATTCGCGGCAAGACCGGAGACGCGCTTCGGGTCGCGATCCCGCAGGTACTGATCAATCGCCAGCTCACCGAGTTGGTCCGCGATGTCCCGCTCGATGTCTCGGTGGAGGATCTCGAACGGCGGCCGCCGTCTCCGGAGGCTGTACACGAGGTCTTCGATGCGCTGCAGTTCCGCGTGCTGCGCGACCGGCTCTTCGAGTCCCTCGACGTGGCTCCGGCAACGGCGGCTCCCGCGCCCGACGTGGACATCACGGCTGTCGCCCCGGGGTCGTGGGGCACCTGGCTTGCGGGACTGGGCGACCCGGTCGCGGTGGCCATCCGGGGATCCTGGGGCGCCGGGACCGGCCGACTGGACGGACTGGCCTTCGCCGGCGCCGACGGGGCGGCCGCCGCCACGTCCGCGTGGAGCGAGGTCAGTGCCCCGGATCGCCAGGCGATCGGGGCATTCCTGGCCGATGACGACCGGCCGAAGGCGCTCCACGATGCCAAGGGGCCCCTGCTTGCGCTGTGGGCGGAGGGCCTGGATCTCGCCGGGGTCCGCACGGATACGGCCCTGGCGGCGTACGTCATCCAGCCGGGGCAGCGCGCGGGCGACCTGGAGGCCCTGTGCGAGCGCTACCTCGGCCGGCAGCTCGCCGCGGGGGACAGCGGCCAGCTCACCCTCGACGGTGACGGCACGGATGCTGCGGAGGAGGCTGCCGCGATCGCCGAGCTCGCCGGGGTGCTGGAAGCGCAGGTCATCGCCCGCGGCGGGCAGGACCTGGTGTCCCGGGTGGAGCTCCCGCTCGAGCGCGTCCTGGCCGAAATGGAGCGCACGGGCATCGCGGTGGACTCCGATGGGCTCGAGGCCCTGTCGGCCGAGTTCGGGGATCAGGCGCGAAGCGCGGAGTCCGATGCCCACGCGATCGTCGGCCGTCCGTTCAACCTCGGCTCGCCGAAGCAATTGCAGGAGATCCTCTTCGGTGAGCGGGGCCTGCCGAAGACCAAGAAGATCAAGACCGGCTACACGACCGATGCCGAGGCGCTGCAGGGCCTGTTCGCCAAGACGGAGGATCCGGTCCTGGAGTGCATCCTTCGCTGGCGCGACTGGAGCCGGCTTCGGCAGACCGTGGATGGCCTCATCCCGCTGGCGGAGCGCGACGGGCGGATCCACACCACCTTCCAGCAGACCGTCGCCGCGACGGGGCGGCTGTCGAGCACCGATCCGAACCTGCAGAACATCCCCATCCGCACCGAGGCGGGTCGACGGATTCGCGAATGCTTCGTCGTGGGCGAGGGCTACACGTCGCTGCTCACGGCGGACTACAGCCAGATCGAGATGCGCATCATGGCGCACCTGTCCGAGGACCCGGGCCTCATCGAGGCGTTCGCCGAGGGCGAGGACCTGCATACGACGGTGGCGTCGCGGGTCTTCGGCGTGGCCGCCGCCGACGTCGATGCCGAGATGCGGCGGCGGATCAAGGCCATGTCCTACGGCCTCGCGTACGGGCTGTCCGCCTTCGGACTCGCGCAGCAACTCGGCATCGAGCCGGACGAGGCACGGGTGCTGCGCGACGACTACTTCGATCGGTTCGGTGGCGTGCGCGACTACCTGCAGGGGGTTGTCGAGGAAGCCCGTCAGCGCGGATTCACCGAGACGCTGCTGGGCCGCCGCCGCTACCTGCCCGATCTGGTGAGCGACAACAGGCAGCGCCGGGAGATGGCCGAGCGGATGGCGCTCAACGCCCCGATCCAAGGATCTGCCGCGGACATCATCAAGGTGGCGATGCTGGATGTCGATCGCCGGATCCACGACTCGGGCCTGGCCTCGCGGTTGCTGCTCCAGGTGCACGATGAACTCGTCCTCGAAGTCGCTCCGGGAGAGTCCGACGCGGTGCGCGACATCGTCACCACGGCGATGTCCGGCGCGGTCGATCTGCTCGTGCCCCTCGAGGTGTCGGTCGGCGAGGGCGCAACCTGGGAGGCGGCGGGCCATTAGGCCTGTGCGCGGCGCCCGGCCGTGGCACACTGCCCACATGCGCCGACGTCACGTGCTCGCCCTGTCCACCGTCGCTGTCCTCCTCGCCGGATGCACATCCGCTGCGGCGATCCCCGAGGCTCGCGATCAGTCCACCGCCGTTCCCTTCACGGGGTGCGACTCCGTCGCCTGCACCGGCGAGATCAACGGGGCCGCATATGAGATCGTCATGCCCGAGACGTGGAACGGCACGCTGCTGCTGTACTCCCGCGGGTACAGGCCGGCGGAGCCCTTCCCGCCGAACTTCTCACCGGTGCAGACGACCCCGGTCGCGGTGCCTGGTTGGGACACCGGTGACACGGGCCTGGGCGAGGCGTTCCTCGAGCGCGGCTACGCGCTGGCGGGTTCGGCGTACCGCAGCAACGGCTGGGCGGTCGAGGACGGCGTGATCGCCGGCGAGGAACTGTACGCCTTCTTCGTCGAGCAGATCGGCGATCCGAAGCGGGTCTACGTGTGGGGCGACTCGCTCGGCGGCCTCATCACGCAGACGCTCGCCGAGCGCCATCCGGAGTGGGTTGATGGCGCGGCTCCGGTCCTACGTGGCGATGTTCTTCGTGCTCCGGTCGGGCGTTCCGGCCCTGGCGGCGCTGCCGCCGCGCGCCGCTCGCCGCGTCGACGTCTTCGCCACCGTCATCGTGCCGTTCTTCGCGATCTACCTGGCGTGGAAGATGTTCGCCGAGGACTGGATCGCCTACGAGAACCGCGCGCTCGACTATCGCATCGGCGACGCGATGACGACCCCCGGCACGGCCGATCTGCATCCCGAATCGCTGCCCGTCGGCACCGTGACGCTGGTGCTGATCGTCGCCGCCCTCGTCCTGCGCTACGTGCTGAGCCGGTTCAAGGACGTGATGCCGCGGTGGATGATCGCGGTCCGGGTGTAC
>JALQSY010000120.1 GCA_023264215.1 Candidatus Nanopelagicales bacterium | reverse complement strand
CGAGGTGTGTGAAGCCGTCATGGACGTGATCCAGCCCACAGCCGAGAAGCCGCTCATCCTCAACCTGCCGGCCACTGTCGAGTGCTACAGCCCCAACGTGTACGGCGACGTCATCGAGTGGTTCGGTCGCACGATCAAGAATCGCGACTCGGTGGTCATCAGTCTCCACCCGCACAACGACCGGGGATGCACAGTCGCTGCCGCCGAATTCGGCGTGATGGCGGGAGCCGACCGAGTCGAAGGCACTCTGTTCGGCAACGGAGAGCGCACCGGCAACGTCTGCCTCATTACGCTTGGCATGAATCTCTTCAGCCAGGGCATCGACCCGCAGTTGGATATGCGCGACATCGACGACATCCGACGCACCGTGGAGTACTGCAATCAGATCCCCGTGCACGAGCGTCACCCCTACGGCGGCGACCTGGTGTACACCGCCTTCTCAGGGTCGCACCAGGACGCGATCAACAAGGGCCTCGCGCACATGGAGATCGACGCGACCGCGGCCGGCGTACCCGTCGACGACTTCCGCTGGGAGGTGCCGTACCTCCCGATCGACCCCAAGGACGTCGGCCGCACGTACGAGGCGGTCATCCGCGTCAATTCGCAGTCGGGCAAGGGCGGCGTCGCCTACATCATGCGCACAGAGCACGGCTTCGACCTGCCCCGCCGGCTCCAGATCGAGTTCTCCCAGGTCGTCCAGCGGATGACTGACGAGGAGGGCGGCGAGGTCTCCCCCGAGGAGATGTGGGCGGTCTTCTCGGCGGAGTACCTGCCCGATCCGGCGGCCCCCTGGGGACGCTTCGCCCTGAAGTCGGTGAAGCAGGAGTCGGACATCGACGGCGACACCACGGTCGACGTGGTGCTCTTCGACGCTGGCGCCGAAGTGGCGCTCACCGGTCGCGGCAACGGTCCCGTGGCCGCGTTCTGCGACGCCCTCTCCCAGCACGGCGTCGACGTGCGAGTCCTCGACTACGCCGAGCACGCGATGTCCGCTGGCGGCGATGCCAAGGCTGCGAGCTACGTGGAGTGCGCCGTGGACGGCAAGGTGCTCTGGGGAGTCGGCATCGATCCCTCCATCACGACATCGTCGCTCAAGGCGATCGTGAGCGCGGTCAATCGCGCCGTGCGCAACGCGACGTAGTCGAAGGCCCCCGCCGTCGCGCCAGCCGGTGGGAAAGCGACGGTTCGTGACACTTTCGGGGGCTTCGAACTGTCACCAAGCGTCGTTTTCGCGCGCGTGGTCACACGCGTCATCGCCCGCGGCCACCCACCGTCGCGCGCGTCATCGCCCGCAGACACCCGTCATCGCCTTTCGCCCGCGGGGCTAGAAGGCCATGTCGACGGCTCGACCGGTGTGCGCGCCGATCTCGGCGACGATCCGGTCGAGCACGTCCGTCGGCACGGCACTGTCGACCGTGAGGACGATGACGGCGTGCTCGCCCGATGCCTCGCGACTGACCTGCATGCCCCCGATGTTGATGTCCGCATCCCCGAGGATTCGGCCGACCGTGCCGACGATGCCCGGGCGATCGTGGTAGCGGAAGAACACCATGTGCTCGCTGATCGGGACATCGACGTCGAAGTTGTCGACCTCCACCAGCTTGGCGACATCCTTGGGTCCGGCGACGGTGCCGGCGACGCTCACCCAGGCCCCGTCGCTGAGCGTGAGGCGCACGCGCAGGAGGTTGCGATGGTCGTCGCTCTCGCGATCAGTCGTCAGGGCGACCTCGACCCCGCGCTGCTGCGCGAGGACCGGGGCATTGACGTAGGACACAGGATCGTGGACCAGCCCCTGGAGCAGGCCCTTGAGGGCAGCTAGCTCGAGCACGCGGACGTCGAGATCGGCGACCTCGCCCCGGACCTCGACATCGATGCGCTGCACAGCGCCATCGGCGAGGCCACTGGCGATGACGCCCAGGCGCTCGGCGATGGGGACGAGCGGGCGGATCGGCTCAGCGAGGACCCCGCCCTGCACGTTGACCGCGTCGGGGACGAGCTCGCCACCGAGGGCCAGGCGCACCGACTTGGCGACGGAGATGCCCGCCTTCTCCTGGGCCTCGTCGGTCGACGCCCCGAGGTGCGGCGTCGCGACCACGGATTCCAGGGCGAACAGCGGAGAGTCGGTGCAGGGCTCCTTGGCGTAGACGTCGAGCCCGGCACCGGCGACACGGCCGTCGACGATCGCGCGATAGAGCGCGTCCTCATCGACGATGCCGCCGCGGGCCGCATTGATGATGCGCACGGTGGGCTTCACCTTGCGGAGCGCATCCTCACCGATCAGGCCGACCGTCTCAGGGGTCTTGGGCAGGTGCACCGTGATGAAGTCCGACTCGCGCATGAGTTCGTCCAGCGGCACCAGTCGCACCCCGATCTGAGCGGCGCGCGCGGGCTGGACATAGGGGTCGTACGCGATCAGCCGGACGCCGAACGCCGACAGCCGCTGCGCGACGAGCACGCCGATGCGGCCGAGCCCGACGATGCCCACCGTCTTCTCCGACAGCTCGACACCGTTGTACTTCGAGCGCTTCCACTCGCCGTTCTTCAGGGCGATGTTGGCGGGGACCACATTGCGTGCGACCGAGAGCAGCAGCGCGACCGCGAGCTCAGCGGCACTCACGATGTTGGACGTGGGTGCGTTGACGACCATGACACCGGCCTGAGTGGCCGCCTTGACGTCCACGTTGTCCAGGCCGACGCCTGCGCGCGCGATCACCTTGAGCTTGGTGCCAGCGGCAATCGCCTCGGGATCCATCTGCGTCGCCGAGCGGATGAGCACCGCATCGGCCTCCGGGAGCGCGGCGAGGAGCTGGCCTCGGTCCGAGCCGTCGCAGTGCCGGATCTCGAAGTCGGGGCCGAGCGCCTCGACGGTGGCAGGCGAGAGCTCCTCGGCGATGAGGACGACGGGCTTGGACACGGTGCACCTCGTTGGTCGTAAGCGGTGGCGTGAGTCTAGTGAGAGCCGTCGCTAGGCGCGCGCTCGCCGTCTCCATGCCGTGAAGGACGTCACAGGGCCATCGTGAGGTGGCACCAGCCACGGCCATGGGTAAACCCGGGCGAGATCCAGCCCTGCGCTGATCCGATGCCATCCGGGGACCGGCGCGAACGTGGTCGCGAGACGGTCCCCGGCGAGTTCTTCCTCGGGCGCGCCGATGCGCACGATCACGTCGCGCCTGTGCGCAAGATCAGCGAGGCAGTCGGTCAGGAAGACCAGTCGCTTCGACGACAGGCGAAGGGCTCGAAGTAGCGGGAGATCCCACACGAAGATGACCGGCAAGTCGGGGTGAGCTCGGAGCGCGGGATCGTCGTCACCGAGGGACTCAGCCGTGATCCACACCATCTGCGGTGCTCCACCGGAGGCGGCACCGATCGCATGGGCACCCGAAGTCACAGCGAGGTCGGGATCTCGCCGTATACGGGGGTCGGGGTACGGGCGCTGTTCAGGAGGATCCTCGGGAGGCCAGTCCTTGATCGGACAGCGCGCACGCAGGTCGCACTCGGCACACAGCCCCGGAGCACGCTTCTCGACCTGCCAGCGGGAGAAGCCATAGGGCTTGCCGGTGAGCGCTCCCACGGTCCACTGCCAACCCACGCGATTGGCCGCGCGCGAACCATCAAGCAGGTGACGGAAGAAGGCGTCCTCCCCGTCACGCCAGCCTCCCCCATCTCGGACCGACCACTGGCTAGCGAGCCACATCCGGGTCTGGTTGGTGAGCCAGCCGGTACGACGCAACTCATCGGCGGCGAAGTTCACGCACGCCATCCCTCGAGGCCAGTCGTACGGCTCCCCATGCTCTGCGACAGCGAACCTCAGGCTTCGCCGGGTCGCCTCACCGAGGCGTGCGTACAGGTGCCGCGCGTACTCCTGCCACAGCAACTCGTCACGGAAGGATGTGACGTCGCGTGAAGGACCGCCAGCGACGTGATCCCACACACGCGGAAGGGTGAGCAGGCCATGCCGAATGTAGGGCGACAGGCCTGATGCGCCTCTGCGATCTACGGGCCAGACCTCGTTGCGCCGCGCGGCGTACCCGCGCACATCGAAGTCGCTCAATGCCCCATCAGCGGCCTGCTGGCCTCCGCGGATCGGCGAGGCCTCAACCTCCCCGCGGATGAGCTCGCCAAGATGCTGAGTAACCCACGCAACCCCATCGCCGCGGCCGGGCGTCGGGATCTCAGCCATGGCGCACGCGCCGTATCCGGATCGGGCCCTTGGCCGTGGAGGGGTCGACCACGCGCCCGCCCTGGGTGATCTCGACCTCGTCGCGTGCCACGAGCCGCCGCGCTGCCTGGCGCGCGGGCTCCATGAGGTCCTTCCACCCGTCGGGATCGACCGAGCGAGCGGCCTCGCTCGGACAGATCGTCCCGGACCGCGCGTCGAGAAGGTCGAGGATCGCCTGCTCCAGTGCCGCGTCCGTCGACGTGAGTCGGTGGCGTCGACAGGAGTCCGAGCAGTAGCGCATCTGCTCCCAGTTGCGGGCCCAGGACTTGCGCCACTCCATCGTGCGCCCGCATCGAGCGCAGACCTTGGCTTCGGTCGGCATGACCGATCTAGGACCCTGGCGCCTGCGCGAGCGGGTTCGGCGTGGGCGGTGCGACGAGTTTCAAGGTGTTGCCGTCGGTGTGCTGGAACGGCTCCTGCCGCCCGCTGATGGACATGGTGGTGTCCTCCTGATAGCTCCACGAGCCGTCAGGGTGCGCGGTAACCGTCATCGCGAACGCAGTCGTGTTGAAGTGGGCCGCAAGGAAGGGGTTGGAGCAGATTCCATAGTCCTCGGCGCCGAGGGCAGCCTTGACCGTGAAGGTCGATGCGTCAGCGGCGCACTGGCCACCTGCCAGCAACACCTCCCCTCGCGGAATCGCGACTGTGAGCGTCACGGTCGAGGTGGCGGGTTCCCATAGCCAGTAGCCCACCTGGTCATGGAAGGTCTTGACATGGCCGGGTTTCGTGATGTGCGTGTGGTAGCGCAACCCGTAGAACAACTGGGGACCGTTGGTCTGCGGATCGATCGGCTGCGCCTCGTAGCGCTCAACGAAGACCTGCTCCTTGCTGCCGGCAGCATTCGGATGATCATCGGCACCGATGGTGCCCTGCCACACGCCAGCGATGGCGCGAAGCGGACCGAGATTCGCAAGCGTGTCAGGGTCGACGTTTGCGGGCTCGGTGTAGATCGACGACGTCGGTGCGGGCATGTGGCCAGGCTAGGGCCAATGAGGCGTCAGCGCGCGGCGGTGCCCTCGACGTAGTCGTCGTCTCCGGAGTCGATCCAGCTCATCAGGCCGCGAAGCTCACGACCAGTGGCCTCGATCGGGTGCTGCTCGGCCTTGGCGCGCATCGCCTTGAACTCCGGGCCCCCGGCCTCCTGGTCGTTCATGAAGCGCTCAGCGAAGGAGCCGTTCTGGATGTCGGCGAGGACCGCCTTCATGTTCTCCTTGACGCGCTCGTCGATCACGCGCGGGCCGGAGACGTAGTCGCCGTACTCCGCGGTGTCCGACACGCTCCAGCGCTGCTTGGCGATGCCGCCCTCGTACATCAGGTCGACGATGAGCTTGAGCTCGTGCAGGCACTCGAAGTACGCCACCTCGGGCTGATAGCCAGCCTCGACGAGGGTCTCGAAGCCGTACATGACGAGCTGGGACGCGCCGCCGCACAGCACGGCCTGCTCGCCGAAGAGATCGGTCTCGGTCTCGTCCTTGAAGGTGGTCTCGAAGACTCCCGCGCGGGTGCAGCCGATCCCCTTGGCGTAG
>JALQSY010000011.1 GCA_023264215.1 Candidatus Nanopelagicales bacterium | reverse complement strand
GGAGGTCATCGCGATGCATCCGACCAACGGCTATGTCGCCACGGGGCAGTGCCAGTGGCTGGACGAGCAGCAGGCGGGGAAGGTCAACCAGCGCAAGCTCGTCAGATGTGCCAATGCCACGGCACGGCTTGTCGTTCAGCGCCCGGTCTGACTGATTCCGTGACGGCTGGTCGGGTGCTGCCATCGAAGCGACTGGGGGTAGCGACCGTAGGCGACGACGGTCTATGGTCGCGCAATGCGTGAACGTGGATGGATGATCGCGGGGGTGGCCGCGGCGACCCTTGCTCTGACTGCGCCCCTGCTGCCGGCCGCAGCGACTGAGACTGCGCCGGAGCGACCCATGGGCGAGGCGCTCATCGTCGTCAGCGGCGGTGGCAAGGTGCACGCGGCGGAGACCGGCGATGGCCGCTACCGCCTGGTGCTGCCCGCCAAGGCTCGGATCGCTTGGTTGGGCAACAATGACCGCGGCCTGCTCGCGCAGGGCCGGTTCTCGCCCGAGCGATTGACCAGGGCGTGGACGGCATTGGGTCACCGACGCAGCGACGGCGTGTTCACCACTCTCACGTGGCGCACCTCAGCGGGTAAGGATGCGTGGGCGCTCGTGCGCGTGTCCAATCCTCGCGTCAATGGGCGCGGGCAACTCGTCATCGATGCGCTCTCCTCTGATGCGCTGCCCCGTGAACTCGCGGGGTACTCGGTGAATGTCCGCCGCGCGGCGCCGACTGCGCGCACCTTCCCGCTTGTAGGCCGCGCCGTCCACCTGACAGAGGTCGTTACCATGACAACGACGGCCCTCTCGGCGAAAACGACTACAGGAGTTCTCTCCGACGGATCGAAGGAGTGCTGGAGATACTCCCACACCGGATTTAGCGAGGACTATTGGTCGGGCGAGTGCGGCGGAACCAACTTCGCCAGCATCACCGTGATGGTGAAGGAGGCGACTGCCACTGACCCGGGATCGGAAGTTGCCGTTTATCAGATCGACTCGGTCCCAGGGAGGGGAGGCCTCTTCAACTTCAAGAACGTGCAGCTTGTCTGGGACATCGACGGCAACCCGGTGCAGTGATCGTGCAGATCGAGGTATGGGCGGACGTTGTGTGCCCCTGGTGCTATATCGGCAAGCGGCGCCTGCAGAGCGCACTGGAGCAGCGCGGCCTGGACGATGTCGAGATCGTGCACCGCGCCTTCCAACTCGATCCGACTGCATCGACCGCCACCGAACCGACGATCGACCACCTCGCCGCGAAGTACGGGGTCAGCCGCGATGAGGCGCTGGCCATGATGAGCAACGTCACCGAGGTCGCCGCGGGCGAGGGCCTGGACTACCACCTCGACCTGTGCAGGACCGGCAACACGCGGGACGCGCACCGGCTCGCCCTGTGGGCGCAGGATCAGGACCCGGCTGTTGCCCAGCGACTGCTCGAGGCGATGTACTCCGCGTACTTCACCCAGGGCCGCGGCGTCTTCAGCACAGATGATCTCGTCGGGCTGGCGGTCGAGGCTGGTCTCGACGCAGATGGAGCCCGCGAGGTGCTCGCGAGCACGGCATACCTCGACCAGGTGGTCCAGGATCAGGTGCTCGCGCGGACCTTCGGTGCCAACGGCGTGCCCTTCTTCGTCATCGACCGAGCCTATGGCGTCTCGGGCGCGCAGCCTGTCGAGGTGTTCCTCAGCGCTCTCGATCAGGCAACGGCCGCGAACTAGCGCGCACCGGACTGCCCGGAGTGCTGGAAGTAGGCCTGGGTGATGAGCACGCGCACGTTGCCGTCCGCTCCCGGATCAATGCCGAGCTGCTTCACCAGGCGTGACACTGCCTTGGCCACACCGCGCTCGGTCAGGTGCAGCCGTCGCCCGATCTCGGCGTTGGAGTGTCCCTCGGCGACCAGTCGCATGATGTCGACCTGGTTGTCGCTGAGAGCGAGGGGCTTGGCGAAGCCCGTGCCGATCCGCGCATTGTCGTCCGAGCACGGACTGGCGAGAACCGTCTGCATCGCCCTCGGCAGGATCTCGTCATTGCCGACGGCCCGCTTGGTCAGGTAGATCGCCCCCGCGGGGAGGGTCGAACCGCTGCTGTGCAGCCGCGGATCCTCGAACGACGTCAGCAGGATGATCGCGAGGTCCGGGAACTTGCGCCGCAGGGCGTGGCTGACGTCGATTCCGCTCGGTCCCGGGCCGAGATCGAGATCCAAGATCGCCACCTGGGGCCGGTAGGTCTCTGCGGTCGCCAGGGCGGAGCGTGCCCCGTCGCAGGCCTGGGTGTCGTCGTAGCCGAAGGACGCCAGGGCGCGCACGAGGAGGAAGCGCGTGAACTCATCGTCATCGACGATGAGGACCCGCGTGCCATCGGACATGGCGGCCACTATGGGGGCTCGCCTCCTCTCCAGCAAGGAGCCGGGGCGAAGTGGGCTGCTGGCACCCCGTGGGGTCGGCGCCCGGCCGTGGCGTGGGAGGATTCCCTCCATGCCCGAATCAAATCTCAAGGCCACCCTGCACACCTCGATGGGCGACATCAACGTCATCCTCTTCCCGGACCAGGCGCCTAAGACGGTGAAGAACTTCGTCGGCCTCGCCGAGGGGACCCAGGAGTGGACCGACCCCAAGGCGCGGACCAAGACCACCAAGCCGCTGTACGACGGCCTCAAATTCCACCGCGTCATCCCCGACTTCATGATCCAAGGCGGCGACCCCCTGGGCACGGGTACCGGCGGCCCCGGCTATCGATTCGCCGACGAGTTCAACCCGGAGCTGCAGTTCGATCGGCCGTACCTGCTCGCCATGGCGAATGCCGGCCCCAACACCAACGGCTCGCAGTTCTTCATCACGGTGGCTCCGACCTCGTGGCTGAACTTCAAGCACTCGATCTTCGGCGAGGTCGCTGACCAGCCGTCGCGGGACGTCGTCGACGCGATCGCAGCCGTTGCGACCGGTGCGCAGGACCGCCCCGTGACCCCGGTCGAGATCACCGGCGTCACCGTCACTCGCGGGTGACGCAGCCTCCCGGCCCTCCTGCGCCGTCCGCCCCCGGCTGCTACCGGCATCCCGATCGGACGACGTACATCGCCTGCACGCGGTGCGAGAAGCCGATCTGCCCGGAGTGCATGCGCGCCGCCCCCGTCGGCTTTCAGTGCCCCGAGTGCGTCGGTGAGGCAGCACGGACGGTGCGCCAGCCGGTCACCGTCGCCGGTGGCGGAGTCATCGCCAAGCCGTACGTCACCTGGACGCTGATCGGCCTCACGGTCGTGGTGTTCCTCTGGCAGTTCGCCAGCGGGGTCGGCTCCGTGGCCGAGGACTACGGCATGTGGCCCTTCGGCATCGTGCTCTACGGGGAGTGGTGGCGGCTGCTCACCGCGGCGTTCCTGCACGGCTCGTGGCTGCACATTGCCTTCAACATGTACGTGCTCTTCGTCCTCGGTCCGACGCTGGAGCGAGTACTCGGGCACGTGCGCTTCATCATCCTGTACGTCGTGGCTGCCCTAGGTGGCAGCGTTGTCTCCTACACGTTCTCCGATCCGCGCACCGTCGGCGCCTCCGGGGCGATCTTCGGGCTCATGGGTGCCTTGATCGTCGCCGGCCGCCGGATGAGATGGGACATCACGCAGGTCCTGATCCTGCTCGGCATCAACGTCGTCATCGGATTCCTCAGCCCGGAGGTCGACTGGCGGGCGCATTTCGGCGGCCTGGTGGTCGGGGCCCTGGTCGCGGGGGTGTTCGTCTGGACGCCGCGCCCGTTCGTCCCCGTGCGCCTGCTCTGGCAGACCCTGGGAATCCTCGCGGTGCTCGCGGGACTGGTCCTGGTGACGATGTGGCGCACGGGTCAACTGTGGACTCTGTTGGCCCCTCTCGGCGTCGGCTGATCGTGTTGTCCACAGGTTCTCCCCAGCTGGGGAGAACTACAACGCTGTAATTGCCGCCCGCATCGCATGTCAGACTCCGCGCATGTCCGGTGCTGGGGCCAGCGGCGAGAGCAGCCCTCCCTGGCGGCTGCGGATCACGGGCCGGTGGGCCCTGTCATGGCAGGCGTACGCCCTCGGGGTGGCCATCAACGTCCCCCTGCTCATCCTCACCGGCGGTCGCATCGGGACTCGCATCGTGCCGTTCGGCGACATGGGCGTGCTCGCCATCTACGGGGTGGTCGCCTCGATCCTCGTCGGGGCCTGGGCCCTGCTGATGAACGCGACCCTGCTGCGCCATCGACGGGTGCGGCCGGTCGCGCTGTGGCGCGTCGTGCTGCTGCATTCGGTATCGGGTGCGACCTTCGGCGTCGCGATCGTGCTGGCCGATCGGCGTTTGGGGATCGCGCTGGACATCCCGGACGCGCTCACCATCGCGCTCACGGTCGGACTGGGTCTGTGGTGGGGCGTGACCTCGGCGATGATCTTCGAGGCGCATGAGCGATTCATCCGCCAGCGCTCGGCCCTGCTCGATGAGGCGGTGATGGGCCAGCTCGCGCTGGTGGAGGACTCTCGCATCGCCGCCACCTTGGCGGACGAGGCTCGCGCCCACCGCGTCGAGGTCGACGGGCAACTCGCGGCGGCTCGCGAGGACCTGCGCCAGCGGATCTCCAGCCTGAGCGCGCTGGGCGACTGGCTGTCCGCCGCGCAGATGATGCGCAGCACCGCTGACCAGACGGTCCGGCCGCTCAGCCACGCCCTGTGGCAGGAGGCCTCCCGGCGCTACCCGGAGCCGCGAGTCGCCGGAGTCCTGTCCCAGTTGCTGCGCGAGCCCAGCTTCCTGCCGCTGCCGGCGGCCTCGGTCATCCTCATCGGGTACGTCAGCGCGACGATCCTCGCGTATGGACCGCTCCTCGGCGTGATCACCGCTGCCCTGCTGGGGGTCACGTCCTACGCGATCATGCTCGGGGGCAATGCCCTGATGAGACGATTCCGCGGCGCCCGCCAGTTGATCTACTTCGCCACCGTGTCGGCCCTGGAGGCGGCGACGCTGATCCTGGCCTACGGTCCTGCCCGCGTCGATGGAGTCGGCGTACCAGCGAGCCTGATCGCCGGTGCGTTGCTGGGCACGCTCGTGTCGATCCTCCTGACTTCCGTGGTGGCGTCCCTGGATGCATCGCGAGCATCGGTGATCGCCCAGTTGAGTTCCACGGTCAACTCCGAGCGCCTGGCTCAGCTGGCCCGCAGCCGCACCCGCTCGCTAGCCCTGCGCGAACTCGCCAAGGAGCTGCACGGCACCGTCCAGACCCGCCTCATCGCGTGCGCGAGCGCCATGGAGCTCGCCGCGCGCGAGGGGAATGCGCAGGGCTGCCTGGAGTCCCTGCGTGAGAGCGTGCGCGTCCTCGAGGATCTCGATCGAGGGCAGGAGGGCACCCTGGCGAGCACATTGACGTCCCTGGCTCGCTCATGGGATCCGATGTGCCAGGTGCACGTGGATATCGCCCCGCCGTTGGCGGGCGCACCGCATCCGGATGTGTCCCGGATCGTCGAGGAGGCCATCGGCAACGCCTACCGACACGGCGGAGCCGGTCGCGTGGACGTCAGCGTGGCTCCCGTCGACGGCGGGATCCGGATCGAGGTGACCGACGACGGCACCGGTCCGGTCGGTGGGCCACCCGGCATGGGCACCGACGTCCTCGCGCGGGCGACACGTGGCAACTTCGAGCTGCGGGCCGCGCCCGGCGGAGGGGCGGTCCTGTCGGCCATCCTCCCCATGGCGGACTGACCTGCGCTCGGTACGCTGTCATCTAGTGCGCGGGCCGCTGCCCGCAGTAGGAGGGAGTGAGACCGTGCCGGAGTCCAAGGGACGCAAGCGCGACGACTACACCCCTCCTCCCGACAAGGCCGATCGCAATCCGGTCAAGATCGGCTCGGCGCCGTGGGTCGCCCCCACGATGGTGGCGCTGTTCGTCATCGGGCTCCTGTGGATCGTGGTCTTCTACATCGCCGGACCCGACATCCCCTTCATGAACTCCGTCGGCGGTTCCTACAACGCCCTCGTCAACGTCGTCATCGGCTTCGCCTTCATCACCGCGGGGTTCGTCGTCTCCACGAAGTGGCGCTAGTCCGCAAGGCACGGCATGACGCGAATTCTCGTCGTCGACAACTACGACTCCTTCGTCTTCAACCTCGTGCAGTACCTCGGTCAACTCGGGGTGGACGTAGACGTGCGCCGCAACGACGAGGTCGACGTCGAACAAGCCCGTGAGTACGACGGGATCCTCATCTCGCCCGGTCCCGGCACCCCTGAGGGAGCCGGAGCGTGCATGGACCTCGTGCGCGCCTGCGCGGGTGAGGTGCCCATCCTCGGCGTCTGCCTAGGACACCAGGTGATCGCCGCGGTCTACGGCGGTGTCGTGGACCGGGCCCCCGAGCTCCTGCACGGCAAGACATCCCAGGTCCTGCACTCCGGTGACGGGGTCCTCGCCGGCCTCCCCGCCCCCTTCACGGCGACGCGCTACCACTCCCTCGCCGTCCTGCCCGAGTCCGTCCCGGACTCCCTGGAGGTCACCGGCACGACCGACAGCGGGGTGATCATGGCCCTGCGACACCGCGAACTCGCCGTCGAGGGCGTGCAGTTCCATCCCGAATCGGTCCTGACCGAAGGCGGGCACCGGCTCCTGGCCAATTGGCTCGTCGTCTGCGGCGATGCGGATGCCCCGCGGCGCGCTGCGGGCCTGGCCCCGGTCGTCGGCTAGTCGCGAACGACGCCGGGGACCTCGCGGTAGCCCACGCCGATCACGACGGGCACACGCGTGGACGAGCGACCCGTCACGATCACCTGGTAGGTACCCCGAATCGCTGTCGCTGACAGGCGTGCGAGGTAGAGGTAGGAGGTGCCCGAGTAGGGCTCGTAGAACGGCGTGCGCTCGTCGATGACCATCGCCGTGCGCCGTCCGGCCGGGTCGATCACGGTGACCGCAGGAAGCTGGGTGGCCCGAAGGCGGTTGGCGGGTGCGCGATCGGGGATGAGCAACTGGATCTGCAGGCTCTGCCCGGCGCGCATGCCGACGCGGAAGCCGCGGGTCGTACCGGAGCGCACCGTCGCGTAGACGGCGAACGACACCGTGCCGTCGACCAGCAGTGGACCTCGTGCCGGGGTGCGGTCGGCCGACGTCAGGCGCACGGGCTGATGGGCCGAGGCGGGGGTGGCGCCGGCGATGAGCGCGACAGCGAGCACCGCTGCGGCCACCGGGGCCGATGCACGGCGCGTCCACGAGCACAGGGTCACGCTGTCAGTATGGATGCCATGGTCTCCGATCGCGACCAGGGACTGTTCGAGGCCGTCGTCTCCGTGGCGGCAGGCCTGGAGCTGACCTCCACCCTGCGCCGGATCGTGCAGGCCGCCGTCACCTTGTCCGAGGCGACCTATGGGGCCCTGGGAGTGCTCGGACCGGATGGTCGGGTACGCAGCTTCATCCACGTCGGCATGGACGATGACATGGTGGCGGACATCGGGACGCTGCCGACCGGGCGCGGCGTCCTCGGGCTGCTCATCGATCATCCGGTGCCCATCCGCATCGATGACATCGTGCGCCATCCCGCGGCCGCAGGCTTCCCGGCCGGCCATCCGCCCATGCAGTCCTTCCTCGGTGTCCCCGTGCGCGTGCGCGGTCGCGTGTTCGGCAATCTCTACCTGACGGACAAGCGCGACGGCGATCACTTCACGTCCGCCGACGAGCACACCGTCTCCGCTCTCGCTGCAGCAGCCGCTGTCGCCATCGAGAACGCGCGCCTGTTCGAGTTCACTCGGCTGAGGGGACTGTGGCTCGACGGGATCACGCGCATCGACAACGCCGTGCTCAGCGGAGCCTCCACCGAGGATCTGCTCGCGCTCATCGCATCCACGGCTCGCTCGCTGACGCGCGCCGAGGCCGCCGCGGTCGCCGTACCCGCCGCCGAGGGCGACTTCGTCATCGAGTACGTCGACCTCGAGGCGGGAGCCCACGGCGTCGACCTCCAGGGCACCCGCCTGCGCGAGGGCGAGGCCCCTGCCTGGGAGGGCGCCGTCATGCCGCTGCCCCTGCGCACGCCGGACCGCACGCTCGGCGTGCTCTACCTGCTCTGGTCGGACCCGGGGGACAGCCTGGACGACGAGTTGGCCCCGGTGGCCGAGTCCTTCGCCGCCCAGGCCGCCGTCAACGTCGTCCTGGCCGAGGCCCGCCGCGAGCGCGAGCGCCTGTCGATCTTCGAGGATCGCGATCGGATCGCCCGTGACCTGCACGACCTGGTGATCCAGCGCCTGTTCGCCACGGGCATGCAACTGCAGGGGGCGCTGCGACTGGCTCCCCTGGCACCGGAGGTCGAGCAGCGCATCGGCCGGGCGGTCGACGATCTCGATGAGACGATCCGCGAGATCCGGCAGACGATCTTCGCGCTGCACGAGCCGGTTGAGGCCGGCTCGGACTCGCTGCGCTCCCGTGTCCTGCGCGAGGCGGCCCAGTCCGGTGCGCTCCTGGGCTTCGAGCCCGCCGTTCGCTTCGTCGGTCCCGTCGACACGATGGCAGCGCCCGCTGTCACCGAGCACGTGCTCGCCGTGCTTCGCGAGGCACTGACCAATGCGGCCAAGCATGCCCGTGCGCACCGGGTGGACGTGCTGGTGGAGGTCGATCGCACGTCGCTGTCGCTGACGGTGACCGATGACGGCATCGGCCTCGGCGATCAGGGGCGACGAAGCGGTCTGGCCAACATGGCGGCACGGGCCGTCGAGCTCGGAGGCGAGTGCGCGGTCGAGGAAGCCACGGCAGAAGGCGGCACCCGGGTGCGCTGGCAGGTCCCGCTGGTGGGCTCGGCCTGATCAGTCCGAGCGATGCTGCTCGGCGTCACGCCGCGCCACGTACGCCGCCGCCTGCGTCCGCCGCTCCATGCCCATCTTGGCGAGGAGCGACGAGACGTAGTTCTTGACGGTCTTCTCGGCCAGGTGCATGCGCTCGCCGATCTGGCGGTTGGTCAGGCCCTCCCCGATGAGATCCAGGATGCGCTGCTCCTGTTCGGTGAGAGCGCCCAGACGCTCGTCATGCTCCTCGCCGCGCCGAAGCCGGTCCATGACCCGCTGCGTGGCCACCGGGTCGAGAAGCGATCGTCCGGCTGCCACCTGGCGGATCGCGTCGACGAGGTCATTGCCGCGGATCTCCTTGAGCACGTAGCCGGATGCGCCCGCCATGATGGCGTTGAAGAGCGCCTCGTCGTCGGCGTAGGAGGTGAGCATGAGGCAGCGGGTCTCCGGCATGCTGTTGCGGATCTCGCGGCACACCTCCACGCCGCTGCCGTCCGGCAGGCGTACGTCGAGCACGGCGACATCGGGGCGCGTCGCAGGAATGCGCGCCAGCGCCTCGGTGGTGGTCCCGGCCTCGCCGACCACCTCGATGTCGTCCTCCAGGCCGATGAGGTCGGCGAGTCCACGACGCACGATCTCGTGGTCGTCGAGCAGGAACACTCGGATCGCCATGCGCCCAGTGTGGCATCCGCACAGCCGCCGAGGACAGGCTGGGCGGGGCGTCCTTCCGGTCTCCTGCGAGCGGTGCTTGGATGGTTCCGGGCTCACGAGGCCCGAGGCGAAGGGTCCACACCATGACCGATGACGTCATCTCGCTGCTGTCGCCCGATGGCGAGTTGCGAGAGCACCCCGACTACCCGCTCGAGGTCGATGCCGGCCTCCTGCGCCAGCTGTACCGCGACATCGTCCTCACCCGTCGGCAGGACACCGAGTCGACGGCACTGCAGCGCACGGGCGAGCTCGGACTGTGGTGCCCGGTGCTCGGTCAGGAGGGCGCTCAGGTCGGTGCCGGTCATGCTATGCGACCTCACGACTATGGGTTCACGACGTACCGCGAGGTCGGCCTGTTCCACGTCCGCGGCGTCGACCCCGTCGAACTCCTGCACCTGTACCGAGGCGTGAGCCACGCGAGCTGGGATCCCCGTCGGGTCGGACTCGGCATCTTCACGATCGTGATCGGCTCGCACGCCCTGCACTCCGTCGGATACGCGATGGGGATCCAGCGGGACGGTGCCGATGAGGCCGTCCTGTCGTGCTTCGGGGACGGAGCGACGAGCACGGGTGATGTGCACGAGGCGATGGTCTTCGCCACCGCGTTCAACGCGCCGGTGGTGTTCTTCGTGCAGAACAACCAGTGGGCCATCTCCGTCCCGGTAGCACGCCAGGCGCGCGCACCCCTGTCCGTGCGTGCAGCCGGCTACGGCATGGCGTCGGTGCGCGTCGACGGCAATGACGTGCTCGCCAACCTGGCGGTCACGCGCGCGTTCCTCGATCGGGCTCGCGAGGGTGGCGGACCGGCGTTCATCGAGGCGGTCACCTACCGCCGAGGCCCGCACACGACATCCGATGATCCCACCCGCTATCGCGACGAGGCCGAGCTCTCGCACTGGGAGTCCCTCGATCCACTCGACCGTCTGGTCCGCCATATGCGCGCGGTCGATGCGATCGATCCGCAGTTCGTGGCCGCGGTAGACGCCGAGGCGGATGCGCTCGGGGAGAGGCTGCGATCCGCGATCCGCGGCATGGCCGACCCGGAGCCGCTGGGGATGTTCGAGCACGCGTACGCCGAGCCCCACCTTCAGGTGGAGGCCGACCGAGCGGCGATGGCCGACTACCTGGCCGCGGGAGACGCGTCATGACCTCGCTGACCATGGTCCAGGCCCTCAATGCGGGACTGCGCCGCGCCATGGACAACGACCCCAAGGTCCTCCTCATGGGCGAGGACATCGGGCCGCTGGGCGGGGTGTTCCGGGTGACCGATGGCCTGCAGAAGGACTTCGGCGAGGATCGCGTCATCGATGCGCCGCTGGCCGAGAGCGGGATCGTCGGCACCGCTGTCGGACTCGCCATGCGCGGCTACCGCCCGGTCGTCGAGATCCAATTCGACGGCTTCGTCTATCCGGCGTTCGACCAGATCGTGACGATGGTCGCCAAGCACCACTACCGCTCCGGTGGGATCACCCCCATGCCCATCGTCATCCGCATCCCCTACGGCGGCGGCATCGGGGCGGTCGAGCACCACAGCGAGTCACCGGAGGCCTACTTCGCTCACACGCCGGGGCTGCGCGTGCTCACCCCCGCGGATGCTGCCGAGGCCTACGTCACGATCCAGCAGGCGATCGCCAGCGACGATCCGGTCATCTACCTCGAGCCCAAGCGCCGCTACTGGGATCGCGCCGAGGTCGACGAGGTCTCGCCCATCAGTGGCTCACCGTGGACCTCGCGCGTGCTGCGCACCGGTGCGGACGTGACGCTCGTCGCCTACGGTCCGATGGTCCGCACCTGCCTGGAGACCGCGCAGGCGGCCGCCGAGGACGGCGTCGAGTGCTCGGTCATCGACCTGAGGTCGCTCTCGCCGCTGGACCTCGATCCCGTGGTGCGGGACGTGCAGGCCACCGGCCGCTGCATCGTCGTGCATGAGGCCCCGGTCATGCTCGGCATCGGCTCCGAGGTGGCCGCGGCGATCTCCGAGCGCTGCTTCTTCTCGCTGGAGGCACCGGTCGAGCGCGTGGGCGGCGCACACCTGCCCTACCCGCCCAACCGGTACGAGCAGCACTACCTGCCCGATGTGGACCGTGTCCTCGATGCCATCGACCGAGTGATCGCCGTATGAGCATCCAGGAGTTCGTGCTCCCCGATGTCGGCGAGGGCCTGACGGAGGCGGAGATCGTGGGATGGCGCGTGGGCGTCGGTGACGAGGTCGCGGTCAACCAGCCGATTGTCGACATCGAGACGGCCAAGGCCGTCGTGGAATTGCCCTGCCCCTTTGCCGGCCGAGTAGCCACGCTGCTCGTCGCACCGGGCGAGGTCGTGCCCGTGGGCACGCCGATCCTCGCGGTGGAGGTCGCCGACCGCGAGCCGGTCCTCGTGGGCTACGGCGTGGAGCACTCGACCGGGCGGCGCCGGCACCTGAGAGGTGCGAGGGCAGCCCGCCAGGAGCAGGCGGGCCAGCACGAGAGCGGTGTCCCCGATGCCGTCCCGTCGGGTAGGCCGCTGGCCAAGCCACCCGTGCGCGCACTCGCTCGCGAACTCGGCGTCGACCTCACGCGCATCACTCCCACGGGTCCTCACGGCGACGTCACGCGCGACGACGTGCGCGGGGCCGCCGGCAGTCCGCCCGCGGACGTCGGTCGTCCGGTGCGAGGCGAGCGGATCCCCGTGCGCGGCGTGCAGAGGCAGATGGCCCAGGCGATGGTGCGCTCCATGGCGACCGCACCCCACGTGACCGAGTGGGTTGATGTCGATGTGAGCGCGACCGTCGCGCTCGTGCAGCGCCTGCGCAGCGATCCGGAGTTCTCCGACGCCCGGGTCACCGCCCTGACCATCGCGGCAGCGGCGGTGCTGCACGCGGTGCGACGCACTCCTGTCGTCAATGCATCGTGGATCGACCTCCCGGACGGATCGGCCGAGATCGAGGTCTACCCCTTCGTCAATCTCGGCCTCGCCGTCGCCAGCGATCGCGGCCTGGTCGTGCCCAATGTGCGCGACGCGGGGTCCCTCTCGCTCAGCGGGCTCGCTCGCGCCATCACCGACCTCACCGAGCGCGCGCGCGAGCGGCGGCTGACTCCCGCGGATTCGCTCGAGGGGACGATCACGATCACCAACATCGGCGTCTTCGGAATCGACGGCGGTACGCCGATCCTCAATCCGGGAGAGGCGGCGATCCTGGCCCTGGGGCGCATCGTCGACCGCCCCTGGGTGGTCCACGGCGGCATCGCCGTGCGTCCCGTCATGCAGTTGTCGCTGTCCTTCGACCACCGAGTGGTCGACGGGGCGGCGGGCTCGACCTTCCTGGCCGACGTCGCGGCCTACCTGCATGCGCCCCCCGCGTGAGCGTGCTGCACTAGCGTGGGCCCATGACCGCGCCCCTTGCCGATGACGCCGGCTTCGATGAGGTCTTCGCCGCATGGCGATCCGCTTCCGAGGACTTCATCGATCTCGTGACCGGGCTGTCGCAGGAGGAATGGGACGCGCCCACCGCGCTGCCGGGCTGGAGCGTGGGCGACATCGTCGCCCACGTGGGCTGGATCGAGGGCATGCTGATCGGGGAGTTCGACCCGCCGCATGAGCCCGACTGGTCCACGCTTCCCCACGTCGCCAACGACTTCGGACGCGTCACCGAGATCCCCGTGGACCTGCGACGCTCCTGGACGCGCGAGGCGGTGCTCGTCGAACTCGCGGACCGAGTGGCGCGACGCACGCATGAACTCGAGTCAGGAGCACGCGACGCGACCGTCGAAGTGATGGGTCCACTCGGCACCGCGCCCCTGGGACGCGTGCTGCGCATGCGCACCCTGGACACCTGGGTCCACGAGCAGGACATCCGCGACGCGCTCGGGCGTCCCGGGCACCTGGACACCCCGGGTGCTCAGGCGACAGCTGCCCAACTGCTGCCCGGCCTGGGCAAGGTGTGGGCGAAGCTCGCCGGGGCGTCTGCGGGCCAGGTGCTGGAGGTGCGCATCACGGGTCCGGGGATCGAGGGGGGCGCTCTCGTCGCGGTCGGCGACGATGGACGCGCGCGGGTGATCGAGGAGGACCTACTCGACCAGGCGGGTGCGGCGACGGTCACGATGGCGATGAGCTGGCCGGCCTACCTCGCTCTGTCGTGCGGTCGCGGTGAACCGCAGCCGTGGCGCGACCAGGTGACGATTGCCGGAGATGCCGCGCTGGCTGAGCGGACTCTCGACAACTTCCGCGTGATGATCTAGCGGCGCGTCGCGCATCGTCCTTGAACGGCGTAGTCCTTAGGCTCGCATGCGCGGCATCGGGCCGCTTCACACGAGAGGGAACCATGCGCCGATCGATCGTTGTCCTGGGAGTCGCTACCGCCGTCGTGTCGGTCGGCCTGATGAGCGGATCGTCCGCCGCTGCTACGCCGCGAATGTCGCCGTCGACACTCACCAAGTGCGGATTCACCGTCCAGCCAAACCTGCAGTATTGGTCGGGCGGCTCCGCCTCGCTCACCCCCACGGGCAGGATCCCGGCAGGTCGCAACACGATCATCCAGGGTCGCGCGGCCCAGGGACTCAAAGACGGGACGCGACTGGAGCTCCTGCGCTTCAACCCGGCGGGCAAGGGCTGCCATGGCTCGCTCGATCGTATCGGCGGCGGCATCTTCACGACGGTCCGTGGCGGCCAGTACTACCTGAACTTCCAACTCGACCGTCAGGGATCCTTCGGCTACGCGGTCCAGGGCATCAGCGGTGGCTCGACGTACGAGGTCGAGTTCCAGATCACCACGCGCTGACTCAGCGGCGGTCGCCCAGCGCGGGGAAGGCCTTGCGCCACTCGGCGGACTTCTCTGGCTCGACGTCGGCGAAGAGGACGGTTTCCTCGTCTCCGGCTTCGGCGATGACATTCCCCTGGGGATCGACCACGATCGAGTGGCCCCCGAGCGTGATGTCCGCGTGATTGCCGACCCCATTGCAGGCCACGACCCAGGCGAGGTCCTCGATCGCCCGGGCGCGCGCCAGGACCCGCCAGTGCTCGATGCGCGGGGTCGGCCACCCGGATGCGAGGAGGAACGTCTCGGCACCGGCATCGATCAGGTCGCGGAACATCTCGGGGAAGCGAAGGTCGTAGCAGGTCGCGAGGCCGGTGGCGCCGAGCGGCGTCTCGGCGACGACGAGGCCGTCCCCGAACGACATGAGGGTGCGCTCGCCGGTCTCGAAGCCGAAGAGGTGGCGTTTGCGGTAGGTCGCGACGATCTCCCCGCCCGGGCCGATGAGGACCGCGGTGTTGAACGTCTGACCGTCGGGCAGGCGCTCCGCGTATGAGCCCGCGTGGATCCAGGTGCCGGTCTGCGCCGCCATCGCCTGGATGCGCGAGATGACGGGGTTATCGAGCGGGGCCGCGACCTGACGCGCCAGCGGGAGGTCGAAGGCGCCGCAGACCCATAGCTCGGGCAGGACGGCGATATCGGCCTGGGGGAGGACCTCGCCGAGCATCCCCAGGACCCGCTCGATGCGATCGGTCGGTCCCTCCGAGGCATCCGAGGAGACCTGAAGCAGTGCGACCCGGCTCATGGGGTCAGGCTACGCCGACGGCATACCCGCAGCCTCGAGATCGGCGAAGCCGCCCGCGAGGTCGTACAGGTGCATGAAGCCCATGCTTCCCATCTCTGCAGTCGCGACAGCGGAGCGATTGCCGCTGCGGCAGTAGATCGCGTAGGTGGTGCTGGGATCGAGTGCGCTCACCTGCGCGGCGAAGTCGGGACTCTCGACGGGGATATTCAGCGCGCCCTGCACGTGCCCGGCGTTGAACTCCTCAGGCGTGCGCACGTCGATGATGACCGTTCCCGGGCTCTGCGCCGCCTGCATCCACTCGGGCACTCCGACGCGCACGGGGGCGGCGGGCTGCGACGCGGATGTCGTGGGGGCCGGAGCGGCCTCGGATGCGCCGCCGCAGGCCGCGAGACCGGGGGTCAGCAGGAGGGCGCCCGCGAGGGCCAGGGGAGCGAATCGTCGTGTCTGCATACCCCCTAGGGTATACCGACCGCGCTCGAGGAGTCCAGTCGGCCGGGCTCACCCGTCGTCGGCCGGTACGGCGAACTCGGCGATGCTGGCGCTCAGCGCGGCAGCCCACTCGCGGGCCAGCATGCGGTCGCTCAGGCGGACGGGGGATATCTCCTCGGGGTTGAACATCACCTGCTGGACCCCCATGGCGAAGAACAGCCGCCACGTGATGTCGAGTCGGCGCTGGGCTTCGACGCTCGATGCGTCAGCGAGAAAGCGACCCGTGAGGTGCATCAACGACTCCCGGAACGCCAGCACGAACCGCGTGCCGCGTTCGCGGGTGTGCGGCGCTTGGGTGCCACCGACAGCGAAGTAGTACAGGCTCGCACGGTTGCGACGCAGCTCCTTCAGTGACCCTTCGACGAGCACCCGCACTGTGTCATCGAGGGTCGTCTGCCGCGCTGCCTTGGCAATCACCGGGGAGAGCGACTCCTCGATCCGCACCAGGGACCTGTCGTGGAGCGCGTCGAGATAGCCCTGCATGCTCCCGAAGCGGGCGTAGAAGGAGCCGGTCGACATCCCCGCCCGCTCGATGATCGCCTCGAGCTTCAGCGCATCCGAGCCCCCGGTGAGGAAGAGTTCCTCCCCTGCCTCGAGCATGCGCTTGGTCGAGTCGGCGCTGCGAGCCTGCTGCGGCTCCGCGGGCATCGGGCTCCTCCTGTCCGTGGGCGCGACCGGTCGGCGCTGAGCGAATGCCCTCACGGGACTTCGGGCCGGAATTCCCCAGCACTGTATAGGAGGCGGCTGCGCGGCCGTTCTACGAGCGCAACGGCTTCCAGAGGTTTGGCATCGAGTGCTTGCCTTTGCTGCTCAGTGCATGCCGCCCATGTGCTGGGGAGTGCCACGGAAGCAGCCGATCGAATACGGGTACTCGTTGTTGAGAACGTAGTGATAGATCCTCTGCTTCTTGCCATTGAATACGACCTCGCCCACCCGGCCGTGGCACTCATCGAGTTCGGCGTTGGTGACGAGCTTGCCGTCGGCTCCGCGAGGTCCATAGATTCCGAAGCCATCCAGGGCGTACCCGAGCAGCGGAGACGGCTTGCCACGCTTGCCCTGCTTCATGCACTTCCAGGAATAGCCGTGGTAGTGGTACTCGGTGGCGTAGGGGTGACCGAAGCATCGGTCCGTGGGCAGTGCCGCGTTCGGATCGTAGACATTGAGCGCTGAGTCCGGCGCCAACTCCACGTGCCATGCGGCACCGGTGAGGGCCACGCCGGTGTGGAGCGAATTGATGCAGTAAGGCTTGGCCGCCATCTTCGGGTTCTTGGGGAGCGTGATGTCCAGGTCATAGGGCTTGACCGGTATCTCTGCCGCATTGGCGTAGCCCTGCGCCGGCAGGGCCGCGTAGTACGCGTAGGCCTCGGACGACTTGGGAATCGGGAAGATTCCGATCGGGTGATTCGGGATGCCATTTCCCTTGAGCCGCCGAGTGGTCTTGGTCTCGGTGATCTTGAACTCGCTCTTCATCTTGACGGCGCCCGGGACGATGGCGATCTTCGAGATCGTGATCGTGTTGTCCTGCACCCATGGAGTTGCTGCCTGGGTCAACTCCGTCCCCACGTCCTGACCGCCGATGATCGTCTGGTCGGTCCCGGGGACGGGGAAGGGGACGCAGGCGTAGACGGTGTTCCTCGCGGGCGCGTTGATCGGCGTGCCGGTCGCTGGGGTCGTCAGGAAGGTGGGCGCGCCATTGCCGTTCCAGGCGGGGGCCGCCTGTGCCGCTACTGGACCAGGCCCGAGCGACGCCGCAAGGCCGGTGGCAACGACAACGGCCCCAAGTCCCACAACCCACGAGCCGCGCGTGGGAATCCGATCTCGCTTCATGGCAGGTCCCTCCAGGCTCGTCCGCCAGATTTCCGGGCGACCATAGCGGGCGCGGGGCACCAAAGTAAAGAAAATTCTCTATTTCGTGCCAGGGGAGAATCCCTGCCCGGCTCTGCCTGGCGCGGTGGGTGGTCAGCTACCGCGCTGGGCGCGCTCATCGAGGGCGGCCAGCCGGGCGTTGTACGCCGTCAGCTCGGCATCGCCGTCCCGGTCGGCCTGACGATCCTTGCGCCTGGCCTCGCGCTCATCGGAGCGCATCCACTGCCAGGCGACCATGAGGATCATGAAGAGCATGGGGATCTCGCTGATGCCCCAGGCAACCTGACCGCCGTACTTGGTGTCGGCGAGCGGGTCGGACACCCACTCGGGCCGCACGATGCCGTACCACTCCTGCGCCAGCGGCTCCGAGCCCATCATGACCACGACGGCGAAGAAGCCGTGGATCCCCACCATCACCAGGATCAGGCCGAATCGAGCCCAGTACGGCAGCGGCTTGGGTGTCGGATCGACACCCATCACGATCCACGCGAAGAGGTAACCCGAGGCAATGAAGTGCATCTGCATCGCGAGGTGTCCGATGTGGCTGCCCATGAGCCACGCCATCAGCGGCGTGAAGTAGAGCGCGAACATGCTCAGGCTGAAGACGGTGAAGACGAAGAGCGGATTGGTGACGATCTTGGCGGCCGGTGAGTGCAGACCCCAGACGATCCACTCCCTCAGTCCCCAGCGCCCCGTCGTGGAGGGCTTGAGGGCTCGCAGCGCCAGGGTGAACGGGCCACCGAGCACCAGGAACATCGGCGCGAGCATGGACATCGTCATGTGCTGCACCATGTGCAGGCCGATGGACACCTGGGCGTAGAGCGAGATGCCGGCGTTGGTGGTCCAGATGACCAGCGAGATGCCGAGAAGCCAGAAGATCGTCCTGTTGATGGGCCACCTGTCGCCTCGGCGATGCAGGGTGATCACGCCCGCGACGTACACGGCGGCGGCGGTCAGGCACGCGACGAGGAAGAGCGGCTCGAGCTGGAAGCCGAAGATGACCGAGGCTGCCGTGGGCGCGTCGGGGTAGGGATACCCGAGCAGGGACTCGCCGTACGTCGGCAGGAGGGACTCCACGCGCGGGTACGGGCTCAGCGCGAGCGCTACCCCCAGGCCGAAGGCGATGACGATGACGGCGATCTCCAGCGCCAGAACCTTGATGAACGACGCGCGCGCCCGCTCGCCGTCAAGCGCGGGCAGCAGGCGCCGACGGATGGCAGCGGCGAGCAGGACCAGGGCGATGAGGATGACGATCTTGGCCGTCGTCACCAGGCCGTAGTCGGTGGTGATGAGCTGATCGACCGTGTCCAGGCGCGTGTAGGCGTTGGCCGCCCCGGTCGCCGCCATGAGCAGGACGCAGACCAGCGCGGCGGCACCGAAGCGCTGGGCTGCCGAGCGCAGGGCCCCGGGTGCGGCGAACCCCTCGTCGCGTCTCAGTCCGTGATACGCCAGCACGATGAGTCCACCGATCCACACCGTGGCCGCTGCGGAATGCGCGATCGCTGAGCTCAGCGCGAGCGCGTGATCGCCCAGCCCCGAGCCATGGCCGGCCAGCGCCGGCAGCGAGACGGCCGCGATCGCCAGGATCGCCCAGACGCTGCTCACGCCGAGCGTCGAGGTGAACAGGGCACCGACCGAGATCACGGCCGCGAGCATCGCCATGACGGCCAGGGCGCGCGTCTGCGGCACCTCCCACGCGTAGGTCGCGGCGATGTCCGGGCTCATCGCGCGATCGAGCCCGACGCCGAGGATCTCGGCGAGGAGGAAGAACATCTGCAGAAGCGCGAGGACCGCCCAGATGCCCGAGGTGACCACCGCTCGGGTGAGGTCGCGTCGCCCGGTCGGCGAGACGACGCCATCCTTGCCCTGCGGGTCGAGGAAGGCCGCGCCGATGAGCCACCCGACCGTCAGCGCCCCGGCGAGCAGGGTGAGCATGCGCAGGACCGGCAGTCCCCAGCCGACGATGGGACCGGGGTCGGGCAGGCCCGGGATCGAAGGCTCGTATGAGCCGCCGGCGGTGACCAGGCCGATGGCCATGGCGATCAAGCCCAGAGCGGCCGCCCCCGCCGCCAGGAGACCCGGGCGGGGGGAATGCCGCTCGGTGGCTGGCCGAGACGATGTCGTCACCATGGGAGCGCCCTCGTCACTGGCGCCGTCGCGCGAACATCGCGATGACGACCCCCGCTGCTCCGAGGACGACCAGCCCGATGGCCGCGATGGCCAGCGGACTCGGACCCGGGCTGGACACGTCGGCCACAGGGCTCGGCGAGATCGCAGTGTCGGTCGGCGCAGGCTCGCTCGTGGGTTCGGGTGCGGGCTCGCTGGTGGGCTCGGGTGCCGGCGACGCGGATGTGGGATCTGCGGTCGGACTTGGCTCGGGGGCGGCGTACGTGAAGGTGATGCCGCCCTCGATCGGATGGCCGTCCTGGGACACCACGCGGTAGTTCACGGTCCACTCGCCCGCCTCAGCGGCACTCGGCCAGTCCGCGCGCGCCGTCGGGCCCTCGACCGCGTTGACCACCAGGTCGCCGGTGTCGCCGGATGGGCCGGTGGCGATCAACCGGACGAAGTCGGGCAGCAGGTCTTCGTTGAAGGTGAAGCTGACCGACACGGGGGGTGCGTCCAGCGCCGCCCCGTCGACGGGGTCGCTGGAGACGAGCTCCGCGTGGCCGTGTGCGACGGGGGCGAGTGCGACACCGCCAGCAAGGACGGCCGCGACCAGGGCCGAGGCGACAAGCGAACGCTTCACGTCTCGAGCGTACGCCGCCTGCGGCTTGGTCGCTGCTCCCACCACCACCCGATGGGCTCAGCGAAGCGCGCGAGCAGGGGGCCGGCGCTCGCCGTGATGAGCACGTAGGCCGCGACGAACGCCTGGAATGTCGAGGGCAGCACCAGGCTCACGGCGACGAGCCCGGCGATGACGACACTGAACTCGCCGCGCGCCGAGAGCAGGGCGCCGGCCCGTAGCGCGCCGATCGTCGTGCCGCGCACGCTCTGGGCCGCGACCCACCCGGTCGCGAACTTCGTGGCAATCGTCACGATCGCCAGGATGGCCGCGGGCAGGAGCACAGCAGGGAGCTCGCCCGGGTCCACCACGAGCCCGAAGTAGGCGAAGAACACCGCGGCGAGCACGTCGCGGAGTGGATCGAGCCGGCGACGAGCGACCTCCGCCACCTCGCCGGTGAGCAGCAGGCCGACGAGGAAGGCGGCGACGGCCGGGGAGAAGTCCACCAGGCCCGCGAGTCCGGCCGCGGCGATGGCGGCGCCGAAGACGATGAGGAGCAGGCCGACGGGATCGCGCGGGCTGAGCACGCGATGGAAGCGCACCGTGCCCTTGAGCGAGATGACGATGACGATGGCGACGACGACCAGCGCCGTACCCACGGTGATGAGGCCGCTGACGAGTCCGGCGCCCGTGAGCACGACCGAGAGGATCGGCAGGTACGGCGCCATGACGAGGTCCTCGATGACCAGCACGCTCACGACGGGGGCGGTCTCCGGATTGCGGCGCCAGCGCAGGTCGCGCACCACCTGGCTGACGATTCCGGAGGATGAGATGTAGGTGATGCCGCCGAGCGCGAGAGCGCCGACCCAGCCCCAGCCGAGGACGAGCGCCATGAGCACGCCGGGGGTCGCGTTGAGCACGAGGTCGACAGCGCCGGATCTGCTCTGCTGTCGGGCGGTGCGCACCAACTCGGTCGCGGAGTACTCCAGGCCCAGCAGGAGGAGCAGCAGTACGACGCCGAGTTCGGCGATCGTGGCGACGAAGCCGTCGCTCGCGGGGATGCCCACGATGCCGCCGTCGCCGAAGAACAGCCCCGCGATGAGATACAGCGGCACCGGCGAGATCGAGAGCATGTGCGCGATGCGCGCGAGGATTCCCAGGCCGAGCAGCAGCAGGCCGAACTCGAGGAAGATCGACGCGAAGGCCTCGCTCGTCGATGCTGCCGGCATGCGTCGATCCTGGCATGGCGGCCGCGGGCAGGTAAGGAGATGCCCCGATGCGCCGAGTGGTCAGTCGTCTAGGTCCGACCCCCGACGGGCGCGTCGACAACTGACCACTCGGTGAGCGCTGGCTAGAAGGCGTCCTCCGACAGCGTCATGACGGCATCGTCGGTCGCCTCGGCGACGGCACGCTCGGCCGCGAGCAGAGGCAGGCGGTTCTGCGCGAACCACTTGGCCGTGACGATCTTGCCCTCGTAGAACTCCTTGTCCTTGCCGGTGGCGCCGGCCTCGAGGGCAGCGATCGCGACCTCGGCCTGGCGCATCAGCAGCCAGCCGATGACGAGGTCGCCGGTGGCCATGAGCAGACGCGTGGTGTTGAGGCCGACCTTGTAGATCTCGTCGGCGTTCTCCTGCGATGCCATCGCCCAGCCGCCGAGGGCCGCGACGATGCCCTGGACGTCCTCGAGGGCCTTGCCGAGCAGCTCGCGTTCCGCGGCGAGGACGCCGTTGCCGGCGTCGCCCTTGACCGTCTCGGTGATCTGCGAGGCGAGGTAGAAGATCGACTTGAACTGGTCGCGGACCATCTTGCGGAAGAAGAAGTCCAGGCCCTGGATCGCGGTGGTGCCCTCGTAGAGGGTGTCGATCTTGGCATCGCGGATGTACTGCTCGACCGGGTAGTCCTGCAGGTAGCCGGAGCCGCCGAAGGTCTGCAGCGAGGTTGCGAGGAGCTCGTAGGAGCGCTCCGAGCCGACGCCCTTGACGATCGGCAGGAGCAGGTCGTTCATGCGCTCGGCCATGTCGAGGTCGATGCCCTCGACACCGGCCTTCGCCATCATGATGAGGTCCTGCCACTGCGCGGTGTAGTGGATGAGCGCGCGCATGCCCTCGACGTAGGACTTCTGCAGCATGAGTCCGCGGCGTACATCGGGATGGTTGATGATCGTCACGCGAGGAGCGGTCTTG